>NZ_JBEXPJ010000010.1:0-101726 GCF_040611995.1 Lentzea sp. NPDC006480 | reverse complement strand
GACGACTCCGGCCGTGGAGCCGCCTGTACAGGGCGCGCTCTACGGCCGGGTCATGCACGCCACCGGCACGGCCGCGCCACGGGCAGCGGTCGGGGTGCGGCAGTGGAACTTGGGCGAGCTGTACGGACTTGTCGTCACGGCAGGTCTGTCCTGCGCGTTCGGTGCCTGCGCGGAACCCAAGTACGTCAAGCAGACGCCGGAGGGCACCTACAGCTTCCCGCCGGAGATGGTGAACGAACGCCAGCTCTCCGTCGTCGCCGAGTGGGGCGACAAGGGCGTGTCCGCTGAGGTCTTCTTCAAGAACGAGGACGATCCACAGCGCGTGCCGGACCTCGTGCTGTGGGAGCCGGAGCTGAAACAACGCCGGATCGGCGACGACGTTCTCGTTTCGTGGCCACGATTCGAGCCCGGTGCCGTCTACACGCTCTACTCGAAGCGCGACGGCCAGATCTCCGAGCCCACCCTCGGCACGTCGCGGCTGGTGCCCGGCTGGCGGGTCGACGGTGAGCTGTTCGTAGAGGCGCGCACCGCGGCCAAGAGCGTCAAGTACGTGCACCGCACCGCCCGGTTCGCGGCGCCGGCCGGACGCGGCTACCTCGCGTCCAGGACGACGCTGGCGGGGCGCGAGTGCGTTGAGACTCAGGGACATTCGCGAGTGGTGCTCAGGTCCGGCGACTTGGAGACGTCGGACGACGGCGTGACGTTCAGGAAGATCACCGTGCCGCAGCCGAAGTGGGGCGTGCGCACGACGACGGTGGCCGCGAAGTACGTGTGCGGTCGAGAGGTGGACGTGTGGTGAACTTCTGGTGCGAACGCGCCTGGCTGCCCGGCGGGCTCGCCGAACGCGTGCTGGTCCGCGTCGACAACGGCGTGATCACCTCGGTGTCCGAAGTGGACACGATTCCGCTGGGCGTCAAAAGGCTGCACGGCGTTGTCGTGCCGGGCTTCGCGAACGCCCACTCGCACGCCTTCCACCGCGCGCTGAGAGGCCGCACGCACGACGGCGGTGGCACGTTCTGGACGTGGCGCGAGGGCATGTACGCGCTGGCCGGGAAGCTCACCCCGCAGTCGTACTACCGGCTCGCCCGCGCGGTCTACGGTGAGATGGCGCTGGCGGGCGTGGCGACCGTCGGCGAGTTCCACTACGTCCACGACAGGTCGAACGAGTTCGGCCAGTGCCTGCGCGAGGCCGCGGCAGATGCGGGCGTTCGCCTGACGCTGCTGGACACGTGCTACCTCGCGGGCGGCATCGACCAGCCGCTCAACGAGGTGCAGCAACGGTTCTCCGACGGCACGGCCGAGGCGTGGGCCAATCGCGTCGCGGAACTCAAGTCCGACAACGTGATGCGCGTCGGCGCCGCGATCCACTCGGTCCGTGCCGTTCCCCGCGAAGAACTTCCCGTTGTGGCACAGGCTTTCCCGGACGCCCCGCTGCACGTCCACCTATCCGAGCAGCCCGCGGAGAACGAAGCCTGCCTCGAAGCGTACGGCCTTACGCCGACCGGAATCCTCGCCGAAGCAGGCGCGCTCTCCCCGCGCACAACGGCAGTGCACGCGACTCACCTGACGCCCGAGGACATCGCGTTGCTCGGCGGCTCCGGCACCGGTGCGTGCTTCTGCCCGACCACCGAAGCAGATCTGGCCGACGGCATCGGTCCCGCCCGCGAGCTCGTCGACGCGGGCAGTCCGCTGTCGCTGGGCAGCGACCAGCACGCCGTGATCGACCCGCTGCTGGAAACCCGGGCCCTGGAACACAACGAGCGCCTCCGCGCAGGTCAGCGCGGCCGGTTCTCGCTCCCGGAACTGCTCCAGGCCGCCACCCGGCACGACGCGCTGGGCTGGCCGGAGGCGGGCAGGATCGCCCCCGGCGCGCCCTGCGACCTCGTGGCGATCAGCTGCTCGACGCCGCGCACCGCGGGTTCGTTGCCGCAGCAGGTGTTCCTGAGCGCCACAGCGTCCGATGTGGACACTGTGGTGGTCGGCGGCCGGGTGGTCGCGAGCGGTGGCGTGCACGAGACTTTGGGAGACGTCGGCAGGCTGCTGGCGGACGCGATCGAGGAGCTGTGGGCATGAGCGTGCTGATCACCGGCATCGGTGAGCTGACCACGAACACCGAGGCCACCGGCGACGCGTTGATCGTCGACGGCGAGCGGATCGCCTGGGTCGGCGACGCGCAGAACGCTCCGGCGGCCGACGAGCAGGTCGACGTCGAGGGACGGGCGGTGCTGCCGGGCTGGGTCGACAGCCACACCCACCTGGTCTTCGCGGGCGACCGCACCGCCGAGTTCGGTGCGCGCATGGCCGGCAAGCCGTACACCGCGGGCGGCATCGCGGTGACCGTCAACGCGACCCGGCAGGCCACCGACGCCGAGCTGGCGGAGGTCGTCCGCAAGCACGTCGCCGAGGCTCTGAAGCAGGGCACGACGTTCATCGAGACCAAGACCGGCTACGGCCTGAACGTGCCGGACGAAGTGCGAAGTGCACGCATCGCCGCCGAGCACGCCGACGAGGTCACGTTCCTCGGCGCCCACCTCGTCCCGCCCGGCGAGGACGCCGACACGTACGTCGACCTGGTCCGCGGCGAGATGCTCGACGCGGTCGCGCCTCTGGTGCGCTGGGCGGACGTGTTCTGCGAGAAGGGCGCGTTCGACTACGACCAGTCCAAGGCGGTGCTCGAAGCAGCGAAAGCCAAGGGCCTGGGCCTGCGCGTGCACGGCAACCAACTCGGCGAAGGTCCCGGCGTGCGGCTGGCGGTCGAGCTCGGCGCCGCGTCTGTGGACCACTGCACCTACCTGTCGCAAGAGGACATCGACGCGCTGGCGTCGTCGCAAACCGTCGCCACGCTCCTACCGGCCTGCGATCTCTCGACCCGCCAGTCGCTGCCCCCTGCGCGTGCTCTGCTCGATGCGGGCGCCACGGTCGCGCTCGCCAGCAACTGCAACCCGGGCTCGTCCTACACCTCGTCGATGGCGTTCTGCGTGACGACTGCCGTTCTGCAGATGCGGATGACCGTCGAGGAAGCCGTGTGGGCGGCGACGGCCGGAGGAGCGCAGGCTCTCAAGAGGGACGACGTCGGCGTCATCAGGCCTGGTGCGCGCGCTGACCTCCATGTGCTGGAAGCGCCGTCGATCACGCATCTGGCGTACCGGCCGGGCGTTCCGTTGACCCACTCGGTGTGGCGCCGGGGCGAACGGGTCAGCTGAGAAAGCCCTCTCATAACCCTCCGTGTGGGCCTACTGGCGGAGGGTGCCGCCGCCGTACGGTGCCGTCGTGGTGGATTTCGCGGAGGCCCTGACGAAAGCCGTCGACAGCAGCGGTCTCAGCCTCGAACGCATCCAGCACCACCTGGCCGCCCGCGGCATGCAGGTGAGCATCTCGACGCTCAGTTACTGGCGACGCGGCCGCAGCCGGCCGGAACGCCCGGAGTCTCTGAAGGTCGTCGCGGCGCTGGAGGACCTGCTCGACCTGGGCGAGGGCTTCCTCACCGACCGGCTGGGCGACAAGCGGCCGCGCGGCAGGTGGGTCGGGCAGGCGATGTCGCTCGCGGACATGTGGGACTCGCGTGCCACCGACCTCGGCGAGGTCATGGCGCGGATCGACCGGGAGCAACCGGCGGCGTCGAGGTATCTCAGCGTGAAGGACCGGCAGGTGGTCGGCCAGGACCGGCGTGAGGTCGAGATGCGCTGCACGGGCGTCATCGAGGCGCTGGAGGACGGCGTCGACAGGTTCCTGGCCATCCAGCTCGCCGACGCCACGGACATCGGGATCGCGTCGATCGAGGCGGGGCCGCCGTGCCGGCTCGGGCGGGTGCGGTCGGAGGAGACCACCGGGTTCCTCGTCGCGGAGATCCTGTTCGACCGCATGCTCAGGGCGGGGGAGACGGCGCTCGTCGACTACGTGGTCCGGATGAAACCCGGTGCGGACAGCGAGGTCTGCGACCGGCGGTTCCTGCGGCCGGTGGGCGACTACGTGCTGCAGATCGACTTCCACCCGGACGCGGTGCCGACGCGCTGCTACCGGTTCACCCGGCCTTCGTTGCAGGAACCGGAAACCACCGTGAACGAGCTGTGGGTCGGCAACACCGGATCGACGCACATCCACGTGCGGAACTCGAAGCCCGGGATTTATGGAGTGCGGTGGGAGTGGGAGTAGTTCCCACCCCCACCGCGAGCGCCCCCAGTGACGATGCTCTTGCCGAGCCGCATTCGGCGTGAGCATCAGAGGCGCCAGGGTCGCCGTCGCCGCCGCAGGGGAGCGGCGCGGCATGCTTGCTAGACCTTGAGAAGCAGGTTCGGTGAACCCGTCTTGACGTCGGTCAACTTGTTCGGCGTGGCCGCGTTCACGAGCGCGTCGCGCACCTGGGCGGGCGTCGCGCCCGGGTTCGCGCTCAGGTACAGCGCGGCCGCGCCCGCGACGTGCGGGGAGGCCATCGACGTGCCGCCCATCGAGCGGGTGCCGGTGTCGTTGCTGTACGAGGCCGAGATGATGTCGCTGCCGGGTGCCCAGATGTCGAGGCACTGGCCGTAGTTCGACGAGCCGGCGCTCCAGATCGAACGCTTGTCGGCGCGGTCCGACGCACCGACGGTGATCGCCTCCGGCGTGCGGGCCGGGGTGAAGTTGCACGCGTCCTGGCCGCTGTTGCCGCCCGCCAGCACGTAGGTGATGCCCGCGCCGATGGACCGCTTGACGGCGTTCTCCAGCGAGCTGTTCGTGCCGTTGCCACCGAGGCTCATGTTGACCACAGCGGGCTTCTTGGCGTTCTGCGTCACCCAGTCGATGCCGCGGATGATGCCGTCCCACGCGCCGCTGCCGTTGCAGTCGAGCACGCGGACCGCGACGATCCTGGCCTTCTTCGCGACGCCGTACGTCTTGCCCGCGACCGTGCCGGCGACGTGCGTGCCGTGGCCCTGGCAGTCCTGTGCGACGGCATCGTTGTCGATGAAGTCGTAACCGTCGGAAGCACGGCCCTCGAACTCGGTGTGCGTCTTGCGAATTCCGGTGTCGAGCACGTACGCCGTGACGTTCGAGGCCGTGTTCGGATAGGTGTACTTCTGGTTGAGCGGCAGGCTCGCCTGGTCGATCCGGTCGAGGCCCCAGGTGGGGTTCGACTGCGTTTCCTGGATCGTCGCGAACGTGTTGCGCTCGACGAACTCGACGTCCGGGTCCGCCGCGAGCCGCCGTGCCTGGCGCTCGGACATCCCGGTGACGGAGAAACCGTGCAGCGCGGTGCTGTAGGTGTGCTTGACCGAGCCCTGGTAGCGGGAGGCCAGCGCGCTGGCAGGGGTGCGCGCGCCGTCCTTGAGCACCACGATGTAGCTGCCTTCGACCGCCTGCGCGCCCGCACCGGGCAGCACCGCTTCCTCGGCGATCGCGGTGGGCGTCCACATCGCCGTGGAAGCGATGCCCAATGCCGCCGCGACGGCGACATGACGCCGTAGTCGTGCCATGAGTTCCTCCTGGCAGGGAATGAACTGGGGAACACGACAAAACTAACGCTTCGTGTGCGAGGGATAACAGGTTCGAAACTTCAGTTCTCAATACCGTCAAAACTGTGGCGAACCGGTTGCCGGCGAGCCGGGTTGGATCACCGGCCGTAGCATTCGGCCGTGCCGGAATTCGCAGAGGCGTTGACGCGGGCCGTCGAGGCGAGCGGTCTCAGCCTGGAGCGGATCCAGCACCACCTGGAGCTGCGCGGCGTGCAGGTGAGCCTGTCGACGCTGAGCTACTGGAGGCGTGGCCGCAGCCGTCCGGAACGGCCGGAGTCGCTCGCCGCCGTCGCCGCGCTCGAAGAGATCTTGAAGCTGGCGCCGGGAACGTTGACGGGCAGTCTCGGCGACAAGCGGCCGCGCGGGCGGTGGGTCGAGCGGGCCGCGGCGCTGGAGGGGATCTGGCAGGAGGCCGCCATCGATCTCGGCCGCGCGATCGCTCGCGTGGACAAGCTGATGCCGTATCCCGCGAGGTACGTCAGCGTGCGGGACCTGACGGTGATCGGTCCGGACCGGCGTGAGGTCGAGATGCGGACGAGCGCGGTGATCGAGGCGTTCGAGGACGGCGTCGACCGGATCCTCGTCGCCAGGACCGCGGACGAGGCCGACCACTCGCCGGGCGAGATCGTCGCCGACAAGTCGTGCCGGGTGGGCAGGGTGCGCACCGACCCCGAGCACAAGCTGCTGGTCGCGGAGATCATTCTCGACCGGGTGCTGCGCGCGGGCGACACCGCGCTCGTCGACCTCAGGTTCATCTCCGACGCCGGCGCGGACAGCGTCTCGGCGGACCGCAGCTTCGTCCGGTCGCAGCGGGACTACGTGATGGAGGTCGAGTTCCACCCGGACGCCGTACCCGTGCGGTGTCACGGTTTCAGCCGGTCCGAGCCCGGCGCGCCGGAGGTGGAGACGGGCGAGCTCTGGATCGGCACCACTGCCTCCACGCACCTCGTCGTGCACGAAGCTCAGGCGGGTTGCGTGCACGGCATCAAGTGGGAGTGGGAGTAGCGGCCCTCGCTCGCTACTCCCACGGCTGCACATCGAGGGTTCCGTTCCCCTAGATCCCGGTGCGCAGCAGTCTGTTGGGCGACCCGAGGCGGATGTCGCGCAGGAACGGCGTGCTCGCGCCGTTCACGAGTGCGTCGCGCACCTGCAGGTTCGACGCGTTCGGGTTCGCGCTCAGGTAGAGCGCCGCGGCGCCGGCCACGTGCGGGGTCGCCATCGACGTGCCGCCCCTGGTCTCGGTGGCCCGGTCGCCGTTGTGCGACGCGGCCAGGATGTTCCCGCCGGGCGCCCAGATGTCGAGGCACTGGCCGAAGTTCGACGACTCGGGCCAGTTGAACTGCGCACGCGTGTCGTTGCGGTCGGTGGCGCCGACGGTGATCGCCTCGGGCAGTGCGGCGGGGGTGAAGCCGCAGGCGTCCTGGCCGGAGTTGCCCGCCGCCACCACGAAGGTGAACCCGGCCGCGATCGAACGGCGGATCGCGGCGTCCTGAGCGGGGTTCTGGCCCTGGCCGCCGAGGCTCATGTTGACCACCGCGGGGCGCACGCCGTTCGCGGTGACCCAGTCGATGCCGGCGATGACGCTGTCCCCGTCGGCGAAGCCGTCGCAGCCGAGCACCTTGACGCCGACGACCTGGGCCCGCTTGGCCACGCCGAAGTTCCTGCCCGCGAGCGTGCTGGCGACGTGGGTGCCGTGGCCGTTGCAGTCGTCCGCGATCGGGTCGTCGTCGATGAAGTCGTATCCGTTCGAGGCGCGTCCCTCGAAATCGACGTGGGTGGTGCGAATTCCGGTGTCGATGACGTAGGCGTGCACGTTGTTCGCCGCGGCGGCCGGATATGTGTAGCCGCCGTCGAGCGGAAGATTCCGTTGGTCGATGCGGTCCAGCCCCCAGACCGGTCCGCGTTGAGTGTCCTGGATCGACATCCGGAGGTTGCGCTGGACGTAGGCGACCCGCGGGTCGGCCGCGAGCCGTCGGGCCTGCTTCTCGGACATGTCCCGGACGGAGAAGCCGTTGAGCGCGGTCCGGTAGGTCCGCTTCAGCGTGCCCTGGTACTTGCTCAGCAACGTCTGCGGGGAGGTGCCGTCTTTGAGAACGACGATGTAGCTGTCGGCCACGGCGTCTCCGGTACCGATGACATCCTTTTCCGCATGGGCGGTGGGTGTGCAGAAAACGGTCGCGAACAATGCCGCCGCAATGCAGACGTTGATTCTCATCGGTTCCTCCAAGCAGGTTGAACGCGATGGAACGTAACTTCACTTGTGGGTGAAATGACAGGTGAGAAAATTTGGTGACGAATACTGTCAAATCTGTGGCGAGCTGGAGCAGCTCCACGTGGCACAATGCCGCGCCGCGAGGCAGGGTGGAGGGCATGGAATACACCCACCTCGGTCGCAGCGGCCTCTCCGTCTCCCGCCTGTGCCTCGGCACGATGAACTTCGGTCCCGAGACGTCCGAGGCCGACAGCCACGCGATCATGGACCGCGCCCACGAACACGGCCTGAACTTCTTCGACACGGCCAACGTCTACGGCTGGAAGGCCGGCGAGGGCGTCACCGAGCAGATCATCGGCCGGTGGTTCGCCCAGGGCGGCGACCGTCGCGAAAGGACGGTCGTCGCGACCAAGCTCTACGGCAGCATGGGTGACTGGCCCAACGAGACCAAGCTCTCGGCGCTGAACATCCGCCGCGCGTGCGACGCGTCGTTGAAGCGCCTGCAAACCGACTACATCGACCTCTACCAGATGCACCACGTCGACCGGGACACGCCGTGGGACGAGATCTGGGAAGCCTTCTCCGTGCTGCGCCAGCAGGGCAAGGTCATCTACTTCGGCTCGTCGAACTTCGCCGGCTGGCACATCGCCCAGGCGGCCGAGGCGGCGCGCACCCGAGGCTTCCTCGGCCTGGTCTCCGAGCAGTCCATCTACAACCTGATCAACCGCTGGGCCGAGCTGGAGGTGCTGCCCGCGGCACGGCACTACGGCCTCGGCGTCATCCCGTGGTCGCCGCTGCACGGCGGTCTGCTCGGCGGTGTGCTGCGCAAGCAGCGCGAGGGCGGCGGGTCGCGCTCGCTGGCCGACCGGCACCAGGCCGTGCTCGGGACCGTGCGCGACTCCGTTGAGGCGTACGAGAAGCTGTGCGCCGAGCTGGGCGAGGACCCGGCCAACGTCGGCCTCGCGTGGCTGCTGCACCAGGAGGGCGTGACGGCGCCGATCATCGGGCCGCGCACGACCGAGCAGCTCGACAACTCGCTGCGGGCGGCGGAGCTTCGGTTGGACGCCGAGGTGCTCGCCAAGCTGGACGAGCTGTTCCCGGCGCCCGGTCCCAACGGCTCCAAGCCGGCCCCGGAGGCCTACGCCTGGTAGGGGCCTGAACGCGGTGTGGGCGCCACCGACTCGCACTTGGTGACGCCCACACCAGTGATCAGATCAGACCCGGATCCGGTTCCACTGCTGCGGTTCTCCGCCCCAGCAGCGCCACTGCCAGATCTTGCCGCCGTTGCGGTTCTCGTTCGGGTTGGCGTCGAGGCACCTCAGGCTGTGCTCGTTCTGGAGCGTCTTGGCCAGTCCCGGCGCCTGCGCCCACCGCTGGAACGCGGAGCCGTTGCAGCCCCAGACCCAGACCTTGCCGCCGTCCCAGTTCTCGTTCGGGTTGGCGTCGAGGCACATCGAGGTGTTCAACACCGGTCTGATGGTGCCGTCGCTGAAGAACAGCCACTTCTGCTCGTCCGTGCCGTCACGGGTGAACTGCCGCAGCAGGCCGCCGTTCTTGCCGACCTCGCTGCGCAGCACCTCCAGGACCATGCCTGGCGGGGTGCCGACCTGCAGCACGTACGGGCCGTCCACGGCCTGTGCTCCCACCGGTGCGGCGGACGCCACACCCGGCAGCGCCGCGAGCGCGAACGCCGCGGCAGCCATAATGATCTTCTTGAGCAAGACTCCCCCTCAGGAGTTGCGGTGATCGAACACAGCGATGATCGCGACGACCGGAGGGGGAGCACCTGAGCATCGGGATGCTCAAAAACGTTGGCAAATAGCCAAAAGCTGCCAAATCGTGAGGACTCGTCAGTCCTCGAAGTCGTCTTCGTCGTCCCGCGCCAGGTAGGTGGCGAGGCGCTCGACGGCCGTCTCGAAGTCCGGGTTGGCGTCGACGAACGAGCGCAGCTTGTCGGCGAGCCACGCGAGGGTGACCTCCTCCTCGCCGCGCCGCTTCTCGAGCTCCTCGATGCCGCGATCGGTGTGGTACATGGCAGAACTCCCTTGCACGCCTTAGAAAACGAGCCGCCGGACCCCCAAAGAGGCCCGGCGGCTCATTCCGTCATACGGGGTTTACTCGAACGCGCGGGTGATGATCTCGCGCTGCTCGACCTCGTGCACCTTGCTCGAACCGGCCGACGGGGCGGCCATCGGGCGGCGCGACACGCGGCGGACGGTGCCCAGGTGCTCGGGCAGCAGCTCCGGCAGGGCCAGACCGTAGAACGGCCAGGCACCCTGGTTCGCCGGCTCCTCCTGCACCCAGCGGACGTCCTTCGCGTTCGGGTAGCGCTCCAGGGTCTCGGTCAGCTTGCGGGCCGGGACCGGGTAGAGCTGCTCGACGCGCACGATCGCCACGTCGCCGCCGCCGCGCTTCTCGCGCTCGGCGTGCAGCTCGTAGGAGATCTTGCCGCTGCACAGCAGGACCTTCGTGACCGCGTTCGGGTCCTTGATGGTCGGGTCGTCCATCACCGAGTGGAAGCGGTCGTTGATGAACTCGTCCGTGCCGCTGACGGCTGCCTTGAGACGCAGCATCGACTTCGGCGTGAAGACGATCAGCGGCCGGTCGACGCCGTCGAGGGCGTGGCGGCGCAGCAGGTGGAAGTAGTTCGCCGGGGTCGACGGCACCGCGACGGTCATGGAGCCCTCGGCGCACAGCTGCAGCCAGCGCTCGATGCGGCCCGACGTGTGGTCGGGGCCCTGGCCCTCGTGGCCGTGCGGCAGCAGGATCACGACGTCGGAACGCTGACCCCACTTGGCCTCACCGGACGAGATGAACTCGTCGATGATCGGCTGCGCGCCGTTGACGAAGTCGCCGAACTGCGCCTCCCACAGCACCAGCGCCTGCGGGTTCGCGACCGAGTAGCCGTACTCGAAGCCGACCGCCGCGAACTCCGACAGCACCGAGTCGTAGACCATGAACTTGCCCTGGTCGTCCGACAGGTGCTGCAGCGGCGTGTGCTCGGCGCCGGTCTTGCGGTCGATCAGGGTCGCGTGGCGCTGCACGAACGTGCCGCGGCGCGAGTCCTGGCCAGCCAGGCGGACCTTGCGGCCCTCCATCGAGAGCGAGCCGAGAGCGAGGAGCTCCGCGAACGCCCAGTCGATGCCGCCCTCGCGCGCCATCTTCGCGCGGCGCTCCAGCACCGGCTTGACGCGGGCGTGCGGCGTGAAGCCCTCCGGCAGGTTCACGTGCGCGTCGGCGATGTGCTCCAGCACCTCACGCGAGATGCCGGTGGGCAGCTTCGCCGGGATCTGCTGCTCGGCCTCCACCGACGGGCTGACCGTCACCGGGTGCTTCTCGAGCTCGCGGACCTCGTTGAACACGTGCTCCAGCTGGCTGGAGAAGTCCTGCAGCGCCTTCTCGGCCTCTTCGACCGTGATGTCGCCGCGGCCGATCAGGGACTCGGTGTAGGTCTTGCGGACCGAGCGCTTCTGGTCGATCACGTCGTACATCGCCGGCTGCGTCATCGAGGGGTCGTCGCCCTCGTTGTGGCCGCGGCGGCGGTAGCAGACCATGTCGATCACGACGTCCTTGTGGAACGCCTGGCGGTACTCGACGGCCAGCTTGGCGACCCAGTAGCAGGCCTCCGGGTCGTCGCCGTTCACGTGGAAGACCGGCGAGCCGATCATCTTCGCGACGTCGGTCGAGTACTTCGAGGACCGCGAGTGCTCCGGCGCCGTGGTGAAGCCGACCTGGTTGTTGACGACGATGTGGACCGTGCCACCGGTGCGGTAACCGCGCACCAGCGCCAGGTTCAGCGTCTCGGCGACGACACCCTGGCCCGCGAACGCCGCGTCACCGTGCATCGCGACCGGCAGGACGGGGAAGAAGTCGCCGCCCTTGTCGAGCAGGTCCTGCTTGGCGCGCACGATGCCCTCGAGCACCGGGTCGACGGCCTCGAGGTGCGACGGGTTCGCGGTCAGCGACACCTTGGTCTCGCCGTCGCCGAACATCCGGAAGTACTTGCCCTCGGCGCCGAGGTGGTACTTCACGTCGCCGGAGCCGTGCGCCTGGCCCGGGTCGAGGTTGCCCTCGAACTCCCGGAAGATCTGCGAGATCGGCTTGCCGACGATGTTCGCGAGCACGTTCAGGCGGCCGCGGTGCGGCATGCCGATGACGACCTCGTCGAGCTCGTGCTCGGCGGCCTTGTCGAGCACCGCGTCGAGCAGCGGGATGACGGTCTCGCCGCCCTCCAGCGAGAAGCGCTTCTGGCCGACGTACTTGGTCTGCAGGAACGTCTCGAACGCCTCAGCCGCGTTCAGCTTGCTGAGGATGTACTTCTGCACGGTGGCCGGCGGCTTCTCGTGCGGAACCTCGACGCGGTCCTGGATCCAGCGACGCTCTTCCGGCTCCAGGATGTGCATGTACTCGACGCCGACCGTGCGGCAGTACGAGTTGCGCAGCACGCCCAGGATGTCGCGCAGCTTCATCCGCTCCTGGCCGGCGAACCCGCCGACCGGGAACTCGCGGTCCAGGTCCCACAGCGTCAGGCCGTGGCTGAGCACGTCCAGGTCGGCGTGGGAGCGCTGGCGGTAGTTCAGCGGGTCCGTGTCGGCCATCAGGTGGCCGCGGGTGCGGAACGCGTCGATCAGCTCGATGACGCGGGCCGTCTTGTCGACCGCGCCCTCGGGGATGTCGGCGACCCAGCGGATCGGCTCGTAGGGCAGCCGCAGCGACGCGAAGATGTCGTCGTAGAAGCCGTCTTCACCGAGCAGCAGCTGGTGCACGCGCTTGAGGAACTCGCCCGACTCCGCGCCCTGGATGATGCGGTGGTCGTACGTGGAGGTCAGCGTGATGATCTTGCTGACGCCCATGTCGGTGAGCGCCTGCTCGCTGGTGCCCTGGAAGTGCGCGGGGTACTCCATGGCGCCGACGCCGATGATCGCGCCCTGACCGGCCTGCAGCCGCGGCACCGAGTGGTTCGTGCCGATCGTGCCGGGGTTGGTCAGCGAGATCGTGGTGCCGGAGAAGTCGTCCGCGGTGAGCGAACCGGAGCGGGCCTTGCGGATCAGGTCCTCGTAGGCCTGCCAGAACTGCGTGAACGTCATGTTCTCGCAGCCCTTGACCGACGCGACGACCAGCGTGCGCTGCCCGTCCTTGCCGGGCAGGTCGATCGCCAGACCGAAGTTCACGTGCTCCGGCGTGACGACGAACGGCTTGCCGTTCTCCTCGGCGTAGTGCCGGTTCATGTTCGGGTACGCCTGCAGCGCCCGGACCACCGCGTAGCCGATGACGTGCGTGAAGGAGACCTTCCCGCCGCGCGTCCGCTTCAGGTGGTTGTTGATGACGATGCGGTTGTCGGCCAGCAGCTTGGCGGGCACGGCGCGCACGCTGGTCGCGGTCGGAACGGTGAGCGACAGCTCCATGTTCTTCGCGATCGCGGCGGCGGCACCGCGCAGCTGCTTCTGCTCGGGCTGCGCGCTCTGCGTGACCGGCTTGGCCTTGGCGGCCTGCTGCGGCGTCGCCTTGCCGGTCTGCGGCAGCGTGGCCGCGGGCTTCGGCTGTGCGACCGGCTGGGCGGCCGGCTTGGATGCGGCGGGCGCGGCCTTGCCGTTGTCGGCGGCCGGCGGCGTCACGGTCGCGGTCGTGGTGGCAGTGGATCCGCCGCCCGCCGCGCTCGCCGTGGCGGTGCCGTTGCCACCCGCACGCTTGTAGTCGGCAAAGAAGTCATGCCATGCCGGGTCTACGGATGACGGGTCCGCGAGGAACTGCTCGTACATCTCCTCGACGAGCCACTCGTTCGGCCCGAATTGTGACGCAGGACTGCTGCTGGACACGGCTGGCGCTCGCCTCTATCCATCTCGCTCTTGGTGTTGACTCATGCGGTAGTCAGGTTAGTCCCCCTGGCCCGCGCCTTCACACGCTGGAGGCACCTGGCAAGGAGTGCTCAGTCACAGGATCGATCAGGACGGGCCTGGCGTCACCCGCAGTTGAGCAGTTCTTGATGTGCGTCTCACTACGCCGCCTCTCTTTCGGGCAATGGTGGTGGAGCTGTTGGACGGGCATACGCACCGAGAGCAGTGATCAGTTCACGATAGGTGTACCAAGAGCACTCCACGGATTGATCTTGCTCAGGTCAGCGAACTCCTGATCGAGCTGGTCATGGCCTGCACGAACCGGTCTCGTGCTGCTGGTGTCGTGCGGTCCAGCGACAGGTACGGGTTGAGGTCCTCCAGCTCGACCAGCAGCAGGTCGCCGTCCTGGGTGCGGCAGGCGTCGACGCGCTGGACGCCGTGGCCGAGGTCGTTCCATTCGATGAACTTCCGCGCGAATTCCAGGTCTTCGGTCGCCGGCGTGTAGCTCGTGAGTTCCCACCGGTGCGCCGGGTCCGGTGCGTTCAGCGCGTACTGGAACTCGTGGTCCACGAAGTAGAACGAGACCTCGTACCGGAAATCGATCTTGGGCTGGATGAGGAGGTCTCCGCCGGTTTTGTGCGCGAGCGCGTCTGCGGTGACGAACTCCAGGCCGTGCGAGTCGGCGCCGGCTTTGGGTTTCACGACGTACTCGGCTGCCTGCGGAAGCCGGTCGAGGTGGTCGGGCGTGTCGATCGTGGGGATGACCGGGTAGCCCTCGTCCGTCAGGTCGATCAGGTACTGCTTGCCCGCCATGTCGGCCTTGCCGGTGAGCGGGTTGTAGACGCGCTGCCCGGTCGCCCTCGCCTGCTCCTTGAAGTGCGCGTAGGCGTCCGGGTAGTCGATCACCGGGCCGCTGTTGCGAACGACCACCGCGTCGAACCCCCGCATCAGGTGCGCGGCGTCCTCGGGGTGGCAGACGGCCAGGTTGAAGGCCTTGCGGAGCTGCGCGGTCAGGTAGATGTCCTCGTCGCAGTAGCGCCTGCCTCTGGCGGGGTAGGCGAGGTCCGAGACGTAGAGGAGGGACGACACGGCTGGACTCCTAACCGATCAGGCGACGACGCCAGTCGAGCGGTGTGACGTTGATGGCCCGGCCGGGGTTGCGGTCCCACTCGGTGCGCAGGCCCGCCGCTTCGAGCGCCGCTACGACCTCGTCGCCGATGGCCGTGGTGACTTCTTCGGTGCCGTCGAAGCCGCCGTAGTGCAGCATCAGCCCGTGGCCGGACGCGGCGGAATCCGTGGACTGCTCGTGGAAGTAGACGAACCCGCGCGCACCGGGCGCGCTCTCCCCGCCGATCTCGGCCTGACCACAGCTGCGGCAGCAGGTGAAGTTCTCGCGGGCGGTGATGCCGGCTTTGTCGAGGCTCTCGAATGCCTCGGTGAGCCGCTCCGGGTCGGTCTTGCCCTGCCAGGTGGCCTGCTCCGCCAGCCGCTCCAGCCACAACCGGTCGGCCAGCGCCCGCGCCTGCTCGGGTGACACGGGCCTGTGGTCACCGCTGACCAGGTATTCCTCCGCGAGCTCGGCCAGTTCGGCGCGGTCCGCGTAGCCGCCGTTCAGCACCTCGCGGACGCGCTCCTCCAGTTCTTCGAGCTCGTCCTCGTCGAGGTCGAGCGGCGGCACCTCGGGTGCGGGGCCCAGGTTCAGCGGCGACCAGCTCAGCCCGGTGTCCCAGCCCGCTACCTGGCGGGCCCAGCCGGTCAGCGCCTTCGCGACGGCCTCGGGTGCGGCTTTCGTCTGGAAGTGCCGGTCGGCGGCACCGGCGCGGTGCTCCAGCGCGTAGTCCCCGCCGGCCTCGTGCCAGACCTGGGCGAACACGTCGGGCACGTCCGGGATCCGCTGGACGATCAGAAACCGGTCGCCCGCCCCGCCGATCCGCCGGACCAGCGCGGCCAGCTCCTCGGCGCGCACGCGCTCGTGCCGCTCGCCGTTCTCCGTCTCCACCACGATCTCGAGCATGCGCAGACCCTAAGCGGGACCCACGGCCTGTGGTGCCGAGATGAGTGGATGCGACCGGGCTGCCGGGTGCCGCGTGGCCGGGTGCCGTGTGGCCGGGTGCCGCGTGCCGCGTGCCGCGTGCCGCGTGCCGGGTGCCGCGTGCCGAGTGGCCGGGTGCCGCGTGCTGAGTGGCCGCGTGCCGAGTGGCCGCGTGCCGCGTGGCCGGGTGGCCGGGTGCCGTGTGGCCGCGCGCCGGGTGCCGCGTGGCGAGTGCCGCGTGGCCGCGAGTGGCGCGTGCCGCGTGGCGGGTGCTGGGTGGCGGGTGCTGGGTGGCGGGTGCCGCGTGCCGGATGTGCTGGGCGTCAGGTGCCACGTGCCGGGTGCTGGGCCCCAGGCGTTGGGTATGCCCGGTGCTGGGCGTCGGAGTCACGTGTCGGGGCCACGTGCCAGGTGCGGCGCGCCGCGCCTCGGGTGCCGGGTGCTGGGGTGCGACGTGCTGGGCGCCGGTGTCACGTGCGGGGTCACGTGCCGGGTGTGGCGTCTGCGGATGTGAGCTGGCTGTCGAGTGGCTGGGTGGCGTGCGGGTGTGGGTTGGGTGTCGTGTCGCTGGCTGGTGGCGTGCTGGTGGCGGCCGCGTGCCGGGGTGTTGGGGGCGTGGCTTGGAGGTGGTGTGTTCGCTGGGGTGCGGTGGTCAGGCGGCGGCTTCTGGGGTGCCGTGGCGCCACAGGCGGGCGTAGGCGCCGTTGGTGGCCAGGAGGTCGGTGTGGGTGCCTTGTTCGACGATGTGGCCGTCGGCCAGGACGACGATGCGGTCGGCTCGGGCTGCGGTGGCCAGGCGGTGGGCGACCACGAAGGTGGTGCGGGCGCCGGTCAGGTGGTCGGCTGCGGCCAGGACTGCGGATTCCGTTGCCGGGTCCAGGGCTGCGGTGGCCTCGTCGAGCAGGAGGAGGTCCGGGTTGACCAGTTCGGCTCGGGCCAGGGCGAGGAGTTGGCGCTGGCCGGCGGAGAGGCGGGTGCCGCGTTCGCCCACCGGCTGGCGGAAGCCGTTGGGGAGGCCGGCGACCATCGGGAGGGCGCCTACGGCTTCGACGGCGTGCTGGATTTCCGGCTCGGTGGCGGTGGGACGGCCGTAGGCGACGTTCGCGGCCACGTCGCCGCCGAAGAGGTGGGCCTCCTGCGGGACCACGCCGAGGCGTTGGCGGTAGGCCGAGAGGTCGTAGGTGCGGACGTCCACGCCGTCGACCAGGACCGAACCCCCGGTGGCGTCGTAGAAGCGGGCGATCAGTTTGACCAGAGTGGACTTGCCCGCGCCGGTTTCACCTACCAGGGCGACGGTTTCGCCTGGCATCACGTGCAGGGAGACGTTGTCCAGGGCCGGGCGGTCGGCGCCCTGGTAGGTGAAGGAGACGTTGCGGAGTTCCACCTCGCCGTGCAGGCGCGGCGGGACCGGGACCGGGTGTGAGGGCGGTTCGACCGCGGTGGGGGTGCGCAGGAGGTCGCCGATCCGGCGCAGGCCCACGCGGGCCTGCTGGTAGCCGTCGAAGACGCCGGAGAGCTGCTGGATCGGGTTGAAGAACAGGCCCAGGTAGAGCAGGAACGCCAGCAGCACGCCGGGAGTCAGCGTGCCCGTGGCCACCCGGTGGGCGCCGACCGCCAGCACGACTGCCTGGGCCACGCCGGAAAGCAGTGCCACGAAAGGGAAGTAGGTGGCGATGTAGCGCTGGGCGCGCAGGCGGGAGCGGCGGTAGGCGTCGCTGCGTTCGGCGAAGGCCTCCGCGGAGTGGCGTTCGCGGGTGTAGGCCTGGGAGACGCGCAGGCCCGAGACGTTCTCCTGGAGATCGGCGTTGACCGCGCTGACACGTTCGCGGGCCTCGGCGTAGGCGGTGGAGGAGAGGCGCTGGAAGATCGTGGTGGCGACGGCCAGGATCGGCAGCACGGCCAGGGCGATCAGGGCCAGGGAGCCGTCGGTGATCACCAGCGCCGCGGTGATGCCCACGACGGTCAGCAGGCTGATCACGGCGGTGACCAGGCCGGTCTGCAGGAACGTCGAGAGAGCGTCGACGTCCGTGGTCATGCGGGTCATGATGCGGCCGGCCATCTCGCGCTCGTAGTAGTCGAGGCCGAGCCGTTGCAGGTGGGCGTAGCTGCGGACGCGCAGCAGGTAGAGCAGGCGCTCACCGAGGCGGGCGGCGAACACGGTGCTGCCCGCGGTGGTCAGCCAGCCGATCACCACCAGGCCCACGCCGAGGCTCACCGCCAGCCACAGCGCGGACTGCCGGCCCGTCACCACGCCGCCGTCGACACCGAGCCGGACCAGCGCGGGCAGACCCATGCCCACCAACGCGTCGAGCACCACGAGGGCGCCCACCGCGACAAGCGCCCAGCGGACCGGGCGCAGCAGGCTGGCCAGGCGGAAACCGGGATCGGGCGCGCGCGGGTCTTCGCCGTGCAGGACCGGGACTTCGGTGGCGGGTGGCAACGAGCGGACCTGGGCCAGCAGCTCGGGAGTCGGCGGGCCACCTGCGAGGGCGGACAGGCCACCGGCGCCGCCACCTCGGCGGCCGGACGCGGCAGGCGCCGTCGTTCTGGCGTCCTCCACCA
This sequence comes from Lentzea sp. NPDC006480, assembly GCF_040611995.1. NCBI lineage: Bacteria > Bacillati > Actinomycetota > Actinomycetes > Pseudonocardiales > Pseudonocardiaceae > Lentzea > Lentzea sp. NPDC006480. The sequence goes on along the minus strand of NZ_JBEXPJ010000010.1, from coordinate 83,600 downwards.
GGCGCTGGTCCAGGTCGTCCTGAGAGACCTCCGGCCACAGCTCGCCGGAAGGCTCCGGAGCGGTGGACTCGATCGCCTCGTCCGGGCCCGCCAGCAAATCGCGGTAGAGGGCGCAGCGGGCCGTCAGCTCGTCGTGCGTGCCGATGTCGATCACTCGGCCCGCGTCCAGCACGGCGACCCGGTCCGCCAGCGACAGCGTCGACCGCCGGTGGGCCACCAGGAGCGTGGTGCGATGAGCCGTCACCGAAGCGAGAGTCGCGTGGATGGCCGCTTCGGTCGCGTTGTCCACCGCGGACGTCGCGTCGTCCAGCACGAGGATGCGCGGGTCGGAGAGCAGGGCACGGGCCAGGGCCACGCGCTGGCGCTGGCCGCCGGAGAGGGTCAGGCCGCGTTCGCCCACGACCGTGTCGTAGCCGAGCGGGAGAGCCTCGATGAAGTCGTGCGCCTCGGCGGCCTTCGCGGCCCGCTCCACGTCCGCGCGCGAGGCGTCGGGACGGCCGTACGCGATGTTCGAGAACACCGTGTCGGAGAAGAGGAACGCCTCTTCGAACACCACACCCACCGAGCCGCGCAACGACTCCAGGCGCAGGGTGCGGACATCGGCACCACCGACCCGCACGGCTCCGGAGTGGACGTCGTAGAAACGGGGCAGCAGCAGGGAAACCGTCGACTTGCCGGACCCCGCGGTACCGACCAGGGCCAGGGTTTCGCCCGGCTCCACGGAGATCGAGAAGTTCTGCAGCACCGGTTCGCTGCGGGCGTAGCCGAACGTCACGTCCGAGAACGAGACGGCGAGCGGGCCGTCCGGAACCTCGTCGGGGCCGTCGGTCACGTCCGGCTGCGAGTCGATCAGCTCGTACACCCGCGTCACACCGGCCTTGGCCAGCTGCGCGGTCACCACCAGCCCGGACAGAATCCTGGTCGGGCCCACCAGGTTGGCCACGTACGTCGTGAACGCGAGGAACGTGCCCAGCGTGACCTGGCCGTGCAGCGCCAGCCAGCCGCCCAGAGCGAGCACACCGACCTGGCCCAGCAACGGCAGCGCCGTCACCGTGGCGAGCGGCCGGGACGACAGCCGGGCGGCCCGCATGCGTTCGGCGAACAGCGCGCGAGCGTGCTTCTCCAGCCGCGCCACCTCGCGCATCTCCTGGCCGAAGCCCTTCACCACGCGCACACCGGTGACGGTCTCCTCGACCTGCTGCGCGAGGTCGGCCGCCCGTTGCTGCGCGGACCACGTGGCCGGGAACAACGTCAGCCGGGTGCGTCCGGCGAGCCACGCCACCAGCGGCAGCACGATGACGGCGATGAGCGTCAGCGGCACCGACAGGTAGAGCATCGCGCCCAGAGCGGCCACGGCGAACACCACGGTGCCGACGGCCAGCGGAGCCATCATCAGCAACGACTGCACCAGCTGCAGGTCGGTGATCGACCGCGACACGATCTGCCCGGTCCGCATCTCGTCCTGCTTCGCGCCGTCGAGCCGCTGCACCGCCGAGAACACGTTGAGCCGCAAGTCGTGCTGCACCCCCAGCGCCAGCCGCCCGCCCAGGTAGCGACGTAAGAACGCCGAGCAGAAGGTCAGCAGCTCCAGCACGATCAACACCACCATCAACGCCCACAGACGGTCGGTGCGGCCCGCCGTCGAGTCGTCGATCGCGGTCTTGAGCAGCAACGGGCCCGCCGCCTGCAGCCCCACACCGACGACGGCGGCGAGCACCGACAGCACCACCAGGCGAGGGTGCTGCCAGCACGCGGCAGTCAGTCGGCGGATCCAGCCCTTGGTCACGCAGCCAAGACTACGGACGGGGTCCGACAGTCAACTAGATCTTGGATAAATGCAGGTCAGGTGATGTCCTTGCGAGTCATCAACGCCCAGCTGCCGCCGAACGCCAGACCGACCCACCCGAGGAAGATCAGCCCGGACAGCCACCACACCTGCGCGCCACCCGCGCCCGCGATGATCCGCAGCACCTCGACCGCCTCCTCCGGCACGACCCCGGCCTTGGCCAGGAACAGGTCGGCGACGACCGATCCGGTGAGCCCGTCCACCGACCCGTTCGGCAGGAACCCGACGATCGCCTCCGGCGCGCCCGAGAGCCGCAGGAAGAACTGCGCCAGGTTCTCGATCACCAGGAAGTACATGATCAGCAGCACGGTCACGCCGGCCATGTTCGAGACCAGCCCGCCGAGCCCGACCCCGAACATCGTCATCAGGATCGACGAGATCACGCAGACCAGCGTGAGCATGGCCCAGCCGCCCGTGTCCGGCAGCTGGCCGGGGTGGCTGGTGAGCACCACGCCGAGCGCGATGAACCCCATGATCGCCAGCCCGTAGATCGCGCCCCACATCGCGTAGACCAGCAGCTTGGCCAGCATGGTGTGCATCCGCGACGGCGCGGTCAGGAACGTCGTCGTGATCGTCCGCCTGCCGATCTCCCCGGAGAGCGCCAGCGCACCGAAGATCATCGGGAACATCGTGGTGAGGTTGATCGACCGCGCGATCCCGAACAGCGAGAACTTCCACTGGTCCGGCGTCACCCCGATCAGGTCCGAGAGCTGTTCCGCGTCCGCGCTCGAGGTGAGGTCGACGAAGGCCTGGCCGATCAGCCCGGTCAGCAGGCCTCCGCCCAGCGCCACCAGCACCGTCGGGATCAGCAGACCCCACCACAGGCCGGTCGTCGTCGTTTTGCGGAGCTCCGCCTGTACGAGGTTGCCCATCAGGCCCAACCACCCTGCTGCTGCTGATGCGGAGCCGGCGCGTATCCGGCGTACTGACCACTGGTGAGCTGGAAGAAGAGCCGTTCGAGGTCGACCTGTTCCTCCTGGATGCCGTAGACCGACACACCGGCGCGCAAGGCGACGTCCGCGACGAACTTCGAGTCCACTCCGGACACCGCGAGCCGCCCGTCCACGAGCTGCTCGATCGTCTGCACGCCGCCCTCACGCAGCGCGGTGGCGAGCGCGCCGACGTCCGACGGCTGCACGAGAACGCGGCGTTGTTGTTGCTGGCGAAGGTGTTCCAACGGCCCGTAGTACATGGTCTGCCCGCGCGAGATGATCACGACCTGGTCGACCGTCTGCTCGACCTCGGCCAGCAGGTGGCTGGAGATCAGCACGGTGCGACCCATGCGCGCGTACGACTGCAGGAACGTCCGCAGCCACGCGATGCCCTCGGGATCCAGCCCGTTCGCCGGCTCGTCCAGCACCAGCACCTGCGGATCACCGAGCAACGCCGTCGCGACCGCGAGCCGCTGCTTCATGCCCAGCGAGAACCCGCCGACCGCGCGGTCGGCCGCGGTGCCGAGGCCGACCAGGCTCAGCACCTGGTCGGCCTGCGCGTCCGGCACGCCGATCGCCGCCGCGTAGACCCGGAGGTGGTTGCGCGCGGTGCGGCGCGGGTGGAAACCCTGCGCCTCCAGCACCGCACCCACCACGCGGCCGGGCTGGCCGAGCTGGTGGAACTGCCGTCCGTTGATGGTCGCCGTGCCGCTCGTGGGCTTCACCAGACCCAGCAACATGCGCAGGGTCGTCGTCTTCCCCGCGCCGTTCGGGCCGAGGAAGCCCGTCACACTGCCGGGGGACACGGTGAAGCTCAGGTTCTGCACCGCTGTCACAGGACCGAACTGCTTGGTCAGGTTCTGGACCGCGATGAGGCCGCTGCCGTCATGCATGCGGCCCATCCTGCCTGAAAGCTCAGTCCGGCAAGGCGTGCTTGGGACGGGACACGACCGGCGCCCGGTGCACCTGCGGCGGCACGTCGGACAAGATCGGCGGCAGTTCGGCGGTCAGCTCGACCGGTGCTTCCTCAGGAATCTCGATCGTGCCTGATCGGGTGAACGGGTTGCGCAACGGCTTGCGGCGTTCCCGGTGCGGCAGGCCCTCGCCGATCAGGTGCTGGTGCGCCATGTTCCAGACCTGGCAGGGCCACCGCCGTCGCCGCAACCAGCCAGGACACGCCTTGCAGCGGCCGTCCTCGTCGGGCTGGTGCACCGTCAGCAGCAGGCGCCAGCCGTCCGCCAGGCGGTGGATCTCCGCGCGCGCCAGCGGAACCAGCGCCTCGGCCTCGCCGTGCTCGGCCACCTTGTCCAGCAGTGCCAGCCGTTGCAGCACCGCGTCTCGCAGGGCGTCGTCCATCACATCTTCGCCGTGGCCTGGTCGAGCAAAGAGCCCAGCCGACGCGTCTGGGTGGCGGACATCACAGCGGTCTCGCCCGGTGGCGTGACCAGGAGAACTCGGTCGTTCTCGACCAGAACGGTCATCGATCTGTCCCGACCGAACGGGTCGTGGCAGTGGATCCATCCCTGTGGTTCAGCCATGGAATCTCCCTTCGAGGGACACCCGACTCCGTCTTCATCGGCCGTCGGCCCTGCTCGCCGCACCGCGCGACGGGGAATTCACTCGTTTGCTGGACGGGCCGAACACAGGCAGTGGTCCAGTCGGGGAAACTTTCTGGTCGCGTTTCGGTGGGGGTGCTGGGCGGCGGTGCCCTGGGCCCGCTATATTTGGTCACGGCGGCCCCGCTCCCAGTGACCCCCAGGCTGGTTGAGCGCGGCCGCCCTTTAATTTCTTCTCCTTTCGCCCGCTGCGGGCACTCCTCGTCTCTGAGCGAAATCCTCTTGCGTCCTGCGCTCTCGTACGCTGTAAGGTCCTCGTACACCGTAAGGGGGACGAGAGATGACTTCGACGACCGAGAAGGTCGGGGTGCACCCGCACCCCCAGCGCTGGGCCGTGCTCGGCGTGCTCTGCCTGTCCGTGATGGTCGTGGTGCTGGACAACACCGTGCTGAACGTGGCGATCCCGTCGATCTCCACGGGCTTGGGGGCGAGCACCGCGGACATCCAGTGGATGATCAACGCCTACTCGCTCGCGCTGGCGGGCCTGTTGCTCACCACCGGCAGCCTCAGCGACCGGTTCGGCCGCAAGAAGGCGTTGCTGGCCGGTCTGCTGCTCTTCGGCGCGGGCAGTGCCGTGGCGGCCTACGCGGGCTCGTCCGAGGCGTTGATCGCGGCGCGAGGCTTCATGGGCATCGGCGCGGCGATGCTGATGCCGGGCACGCTGGCCGTGCTGATGCAGTTGTTCGACGAGAAGGAACGCCCGAAGGCCATCGGCATCTGGGCGGCGGTGACGAGCCTCGGCTTCGCGGCCGGCCCGGTGATCGGTGGCGCGCTCATCAAGAACTTCTGGTGGGGCTCGGTGTTCCTGATCAACGTGCCGGTGGCGCTCCTCGCGATCGCGGCCGTGGCGGCGCTGGTGCCCGAGTCCAAGGATCCGGCCGTGCGCAAGCCGGACGTCGTGGGGTCGGTGCTGTCGATCATCGGCATGGTGGCGATCGTGTACGCCGTGATCGAGGTGCCGGAGCACGGGTTCGGCTCGGCGGAGTTCGGCGTACCGGTCGCGCTCGGTCTCGTGACCATGACCGGATTCGCGTTGTGGGAACGGCACACCGCCGAGCCGATGCTCGATCTCGGGTTCTTCAAGGACCGCCGGTTCACCGGTGCGGTGGCGTCGGGAGTGCTGGCGGCGTTCGGCATGGCGGGCTCGCTCTTCCTGCTGACACAACACCTTCAGGGCGTGCTCGGCTACAGCCCGTTGGAGGCCGGCATCCGCGTGGCACCGATGGCGATCGCGTTGCTCATCACCAGCAACACCCTCGGCCAGCTCGTGCTGAAACTGGGTGCGAGCAAGGCGATGCTGCTCGGCATGACGATCGTGGCGGGCGGCGTGGTGCTGCTGTCGGTCGGCACCACCTACCCGCCGACGCTGGCCGGGCTGATCCTCATCGGCGTCGGAGTCGGTGTGACACAACCGGTTGCGGTCAACGCGTTGATGGGCTCGATCCCGCCGGAACGGGCCGGCATCGCGTCCGGGCTCTCCGGCACGTTGACGGAGCTGGGTTCGTCGTTCGGCATCGCGGTGCTCGGCGCACTGCTGTCGGCGCGGTTCGCTTCCGAGCTGCCGGACGGTGTGCCGGGGCGGTCGCTGAGCGAGGCACTGCACAGCGGTGCGGACGTCACGGTCGTGCGCGAGGCGTTCTCGTCCGGCATGAGCGTGAGCCTGGTGATCGGCGCGGTCGCGGTGTTCCTGGGAGGTGTTGTGGCCAGCGTGTTGTTGCGTCGTGCCTAGGATTGTCGGTGTGGACAGCGTCTGGTTCAGCAAACCCCGGCCCAGCAGCGGTCAGCCCCTCGGCCTGAGCCGGGAGGCGATCGTCCGCAAGGCGATGGAGATGCTGGACGAGCACGGCCTGCAGAAGCTGTCCATGCGCAAGCTCGCGGCGGAACTGGGTGCGGCGCCCATGTCGCTGTACTGGCACGTGCCGACGAAGGACGCGCTGATCGAGCTCTGCCTCGACGAGATCTACGGCGAGTTCGACCTGCCCGCCCCGGACGCCGACTGGGAACCCGCGTTGCGCGGGATGATGCACTCGTTGCGTCATCTCGCGCTCAAGCACCCGTGGTGGGTGCGCGGCATCGGCGAGTTCAACTCGATCGGCCCGAACGCGGTGGCGATGGCCGACTCGATGATGGAACCGATGCTGCGCGCGGGCCTGACGACGGCCACGGCCGCGCAGTCGGTGTCTACGGTGTCGAGCTACGTCACGGGGTACGCGATCGCCGAGGTGAACTTCATCGGCCGCGGCGGGATGGACATGCCGCCGCCGGACCTGGGCAGGATCGCCGAGCTGTACGGCGAGAAGCACCCCCGTTACGTCGAGATGCTGGGCTCGCAGGAGGTGTGGTCGCTGGAGGGGCAGTTCGAGTTCGGGCTGGACTGCGTGATCGACGGCATCAAGGCGCGCGTGGCAGCCCTCAGATAGGCGAAACCCCCGCAGCGTGATCGCGTGCGGGGGCCTCATTCATTCAGTTGGCTTTCAGATGACGGTCTCCAGCGGCGTGTGCACGAGGCCGGTCGCCTCGGCCACCGGGCCGTTGGTCAGCTGTCCGGCGTGGACGTTGAGGCCGAGGGCGAGCGAACGGTCGTCCTTCAGCGCCTGCGTCCAGCCCTTGTCCGCCAGCGCGACCGCGTAGGGCAGCGTCACGTTGGTCAGCGCGTAGGTCGAGGTGCGCGGGACGGCGCCCGGCATGTTCGCCACGCAGTAGAAGACCGAGTTGTGGACCTCGTAGGTCGGCTCGGCGTGCGTGGTGGCGCGGGAGTCCTCGAAGCAGCCGCCCTGGTCGATGGCGATGTCGACGAGCACCGAACCCGGCTTCATGTCGGCGACCAGCGCGTTCGAGACGAGCTTCGGGGCCGCGGCGCCCGGCACCAGGACGGCGCCGATGACCAGGTCGGCCTCGCGGACGGCCTGCTCGATCGCGAACGAGTTGGAGGCCAGGGTGCGCAGCCGGCCCTGGAACTGGGCGTCGATCTGGCGCAGGCGGTCGACGTTGGTGTCGAGGATCTGCACGTCCGCGCCCATGCCGACGGCGATGGTGGCGGCGTTGACGCCGGCCACGCCGCCGCCGATCACGACCACGCGGGCCGGGGCGACACCGGGGACGCCGCCGGGCAGCACGCCGCGGCCGCCGGAGGGCTTCATCAACGCGAACGCGCCGACCTGCGGGGCCAGCCGGCCCGCGACCTCGGACATCGGGGCGAGCAGCGGCAGCGAGCGGTTCGGCAGCTGCACGGTCTCGTAGGCGATGGCCGTGGTGCCGGAGGCCAGCAGGGCCTCGGTCAGCGGCTTGTCGGCGGCGAGGTGCAGGTAGGTGAAGAGGGTCTGGCCGGCGCGGAGACGGGGGTACTCCTCGGCGATCGGCTCCTTGACCTTGAGGACCAGGTCGCCCTCGGCCCACACGTCGTCGGCGGAAGCGAGGATCTTGGCGCCCGCGGCGAGGTACTCCTCGTCCGTGATGGCGGAACCGAGACCGGCGCCCTGCTCGACGAAGACGTCGTGGCCGCGGCTCGTCAGTTCGTGCGCACCGGCAGGGGTGAGAGCGACGCGGTACTCGTGGTTCTTGATCTCGCGGGGAACAGCGATCCGCACGATGACTCCTCCGTTCGGTGGCCGACATCTCACAATGTGGGGCACCCGGAAGGTCATGTCACCGTGCGGATCGCACTATCCGGTCACTGGCTGGTTGTTCTGCTAGGACAAAGCCACTTTGAAGACCCATGCGTGCTGGCCGACGCCCTGAGGCACGTCTACCACCAGTTTTCCACCCGATCGGGTCCATTTCAGGGGCCTGTCATGTCCCAGCAAGGTGATCTTGTCCGAGTCCTTGAGCGGCACTGGAACGTCGACCACGAGCTGTGCCCCCGGCTGGACCAGCGAGGTGATGTAGAACGCCTCGTTCGGCTTCACCGTGAACCGCAGCGGACCCTGCTGGGCCATCCGCGACCAGTACGTCGTGCCGTAGATCGACTCGCCGTTCGTGCGCAGCCAGGCACCCGTCTCGCGCAGCCGCTGCTGCATGATCTCGGGGATCGAACCGTCCGCGCGCGGGCCGATGTCCAGCAGGAAGTTGCCGTTCTTGGACGTCGTGTCGACCAGCGTGTCGATCACCTCGTCCGCGGTCATGTACATCGAGTCCGGTGTCGCCCGGTTCCAGCCGTACGACCGCGGGTCGAGGCCGCGCGAGGCCTCCCACTTCTTCACCACGGTGTTCGGGTACGTCGCGTACTCGGGCGTCGTGTAGTCGTGGGTCGGGATGCCGCACCGGTCGTCGACCGTGACGTCCTTGGGGACGGCCCGGTTCTTGGCCTTGTTGAAGTAGTCGGCCATGACCCGCCGCGAGTCGTTCGCGCCGCCGATGTCGCACCAGATGACGTCGGGGTCGTACCCGTTGACCAGCTCGCTCATCTGCGGCGCCTGGTAGTCCTTCACGAAGTCCCGCCCGGCCTGATAGCCGGTGTAGGGCTCATCAGCTCCGGTCCAGGGGTTCTTCGGACCGTGCCCGCTCCACGGACTGTCCGGGTTGAACCACTCCGGCATCGAGAAGTAGAGCCCGTTCTTCAGTCCTGGCGTGTACTTCCGCGACGCCTCGAACAGCTCCTTCACCAGGTCGCGCTTCGGTCCCAGGTCGACGGAGTCCCGGCCGGACACCTTCGAGTCCCACAACGCGAAACCCTCGTGGTGCTTGGAAGTCAGCACGTAGTACTTCGCGCCCGACTCCTCGAACAGCCGAACCCACTCGCGCGGATCGAACTTCGAGGCCGTGAACTGCTGGATGAACTGGTCGTACGAGAAGTCCTTCCCGTAGGTCGCCGCGTGGTACGGGTTGACGGCGTTCGCAGGGTCCTGCATCCACTGCCAGTACCACTCGGCGTACTGCTCACCCGGCGGCGACCAGGCGGGCACCGAGTAGAGCCCCCAGTGGATGAAGATCCCGAACTTGGCGTCGTCGAACCAGTACGGCGACTCGTGCGCGGCCAACGACGCGTCCGTCGCCTGGTAGTCCGCCACACCGAGGGTGAACCGGGCGTCCTGCGACGCCGAAGCCTTCGCCGACGAAGCGATGACGCGACCGTCGAACGTGCCGGTGCGGTACGCGTGGATGCCGATCCGCACCCGAGCTTCCTCACCGGGCGCGAGCCGCTTCACCGACGCCGGTGCGAGCGTCACGAGACCGAGCCCCTCGGCCCGCACCGAGACGTTCGACAGCCACTGGTCACCGAGGTTCACCACGGTGGCCTCGATCGTCTGCCCGCCAAGGCGCGGCAGCTTGGTCGTGCTGCGCGCACCGCGGACCGCGATCACCGAGCCCTTGCCGACCGGTTGCACCGAGAGCGCGAACACGTGCAGCGAGGACTTGCCCTCGACTGCCGGGTTCGTGACCGGCAGCGTCACGCCGACGGCCTCCTTCTGGGGATCCGCCCACACCTGCGAGGTCCCGATCGACACGGCGTGCTGGTCGGTGCCGCCGGGCGAGTAGCGGAACGGCGCGGAGATCGGACCACTGCCCGCGTACCAGTCCGGTCCGCTCATGGCACCTGTCGTGGTCGATCCGTCCGCGTAGTGCACGGTGGCGGTCCCACCGGCTGCCCCGTACGACGACGCCACGAGGAAGTGCAGGGTCAGGTAGCGCCCGCGCGGCAGGTCGATCCGCTGCCCCAGAGCGACCACGTTGTTGTTCTTGGCCTGTGAATTTCCCGGGAACAGGTACGGCACGCCATCCGCCGTGACCTGCCCGGACGGCAGTCCTTCCGCCGGGAACGCGTAACCGGAACCGTCGAAGTTGCCGGTCCGGTCCGACGCGGTGTCGATGCCGTCGTTGTCGAAGTACTGGCTGATGGGAACTGTGATCGGAGCTGGTGCCTCCGCGGCCGATGCGGCGGGGACGGGGGTAATGACCAGCGAGGCGAGCAGCGCGGCGATGAACGCTTTCCTCATGAGACCTCCGATGTCTGCCTCTCCTCACCATGGCAGCGCTCTCCCCGATGTCAACCATCTCGCGTTGACACTTGGCGGGGGACGCACATAGCGTTCGCCTGGTCTCGAAGGACTCAAAACTGAACATCGGCCGTGGTGCCCTTTGGTCCAACCAGGGCGGCACCGAAACCCGAGTGGGAGAGACCTCGACGAAGCAGCCGAGGCGCCGAAGGGGCAAGCTCCCGCACACTCTCAGGCAGCAAGACCGCTCGGGGTAGGCAACTCTGCACGGCGGAGGGGGTAGTCACCTGACCGAGCCGTCACAGCCAGAGGAGTCGCCGTGGAGTTCCCCGAGAACCTGCTCTACACCGTCGAGCACGAGTGGGTCGACTGGACGCCGGGTACCCAGGACCCGCTGACCTGCGGAATCACCGAGTACGCCGCGGACGCCCTCGGCGACATCGTCTTCGTTCAGCTGCCCGAGCTCGGGGCCAAGGTCGTCTCGAACGCCGTCTGCGGCGAGCTCGAGAGCACCAAGTCCGTCAGCGACCTGTTCTCCCCGGTGACCGGCGAGGTGATCGAGGTCAACAGCGCGGTCGTCGACGACCCGGCTGTCATCAACAACGACCCGTACGGCGCCGGCTGGCTGTTCAAGGTGCGCGTGGAGTCGGCGGAGAACCTGCTCACGGCGGCCAAGTACGCCGAGCTCACCAAGGACTGACGTGCAGAACCCCACCACGAAGGACTGATCAGTGGCGATCAGCGTTTTCGACCTTTTCTCCGTCGGTATCGGGCCGTCCAGCTCCCACACGGTCGGCCCGATGCGCGCGGCGGCGATGTTCGTCGAGAAGCTCGGGGCACGGGTGTCCGAAGTGGACCGCGTGCACGTCGAGCTGTTCGGCTCGCTCGGCGCGACCGGGCACGGTCACGGCAGCCCTAAGGCCGTGTTCCTCGGTCTCGAAGGCAACCACCCCGAGGAAGTCGACCCCACGATCGCGGCCGCCCGCGTCGAGGAGATCGTCACCTCCGGACGCCTGAAGCTCGGCGGCGCGCACGAGATCGGCTTCGTGCACGACCGCGATCTCGTCATGCACCGCCGCAAGTCGCTTCCGTTGCACCCCAACGGGATGAGCTTCGAGGCGTACCGGGGTGGCGAGTCCGTCGAGCACGCCGTCTACTACTCGATCGGCGGCGGGTTCGTCGTCGACGAGAACGCGAGCGGTACCGACCGGATCAAGCCGGACACCACCCCGCTGGCGCACCCGTTCCTGACCGGCGACGAACTGCTCGCCCGGTGCCGCGAAACCGGCTTGTCCATCAGCGAGATCATGATGGCCAACGAGCAGTCGTGGCGCAGCGAAGAGGAGATCCGCCAAGGACTTCTGCACATCTGGCACGTGATGCAGGAGTGCGTCGAGCGCGGCTGCACCGAGCACGGCGTCCTGCCAGGCGGTCTGAAAGTCCGCCGCCGCGCCGCCGAGATGCGCAAGCGGCTGGAGAGCGAGCACTTCGTCACCGACCCGCTGCGGGTCATGGACTGGGTGACGCTCTTCGCGTTGGCGGTCAACGAGGAGAACGCGGCGGGCGGCCGGGTCGTCACCGCGCCGACCAACGGCGCGGCGGGCATCGTCCCGGCGGTGCTGCACTACTACACGAAGTTCGTGCCGGGTGCGAACGACGACGGCGTGGTCAGGTTCCTGCTCACGGCGGCCGCGATCGGCGTGCTGTTCAAGGAGAACGCCTCGATCTCCGGCGCCGAGGTCGGCTGCCAGGGCGAGGTCGGCTCGGCGTGCTCGATGGCAGCCGGTGGTCTGGCCGAAGTCCTCGGCGGCACCCCGGAACAGGTCGAGAACGCCGCCGAGATCGCCATGGAGCACAACCTCGGCCTCACCTGCGACCCGATCGGCGGCCTGGTGCAGATCCCGTGCATCGAGCGCAACGCCGTCGCGTCGATCAAGGCGATCACCGCGGTGCGCATGGCGTTGCGCGGCGACGGCTCGCACTTCGTATCGCTCGACAAGGTCATCAAGACCATGCGCGACACCGGCAAGGACATGTCGGTGAAGTACAAGGAGACCGCGCGCGGCGGCCTCGCGGTGAACGTCATCGAGTGCTGACCTGCGCGGGCGCGCGTCTCAATTGACCGATGTGGACTTTCGAGACGCGCGCCCGCTGTCACACTCGTGATTTGTGGCCACCGCCTACGAGCCTCTCGACTCGCAGCACATCGCGAACCCGTACCCGCTGTTCGTGCACCTGAGAGCGTCCGAACCGGTGTTCTTCAGCGAGCAGCACGGATACTGGGTCGTCAGCCGGTACGAGAACGTGGTGCGGGTGCTCAGGGACCGCAGCTTCGTGGAGCAGTCCCATCAGCTCGATCCCCAGGTGCGCAAAGCACTTCAGTCCACCTTCTCGCCCCGGCGCATGGTCAGGCTGGAGCCGCTGGTCCGCGACTTCGCCAACCGCCTGATCGACGCCTTCCCGCGCACCGGCTACGGCGACTTCGTGGCGTTGTTCGCCGACCCGTTCCCCGCCATGGTCATGCGCGTCGCGATCGGCACGCTGTCACCGGAAGAGCAGAAACCGCTGGCGGGCTTCGACATGACGGTCAACGTGCTCGCGCTCGGCCTGCGCTCGCTGCTCGCCGGCCGCCGCGCGCACTGGATCGGCGTCGTCTCCGATCCCGCCACGATCCCGTCCGTCATCGAGGAACTGCTGCGCCACGAGGGCCCGATGGTGAGCATTTTCCGTTACGCCACCGAGGATGCGGAGATCGGTGGCCATTGGGTGCCGGCGGGGGCGCGGGTGCAGCTGCTGCTCGCCGCGGCAAACCGTGACGAGGCCGTCTACGGCTGTCCGGAGTCGTTCGACCCGTCGCGGCAGATGCCGACCGTGCATCTGTCGCTGGGAGCGGGGGAGCACTTCTGCGTCGGCGCGCCGCTCGCGCGCATGCAAACCAGGGTGGCACTGGAACAACTGGCGTCCCGGCTGCCCGAGCTGCGGCTCGCGCCTGGTCAGGAGATCACGTTCCGGCCCGACCTGCGCACGCGCGTGCCGGATCGGTTGATGGTGGAGTGGTGATCAGTTGCGGGTGTCGTACTCGCGCTGAGCTTCGAGCACGTCCGGCATGCGCTCCTCCAGCAGCATGATGAGCGACATCAACCGCTCCGCCGTCTCGAGCCCGAGCGGCGTGAGCGTGTAGTCGACGCGCGGCGGGTTCGTCGGCTGCGCCTCGCGGTGCACCAGCCCGTCCCGCTCCAGCGCGTGCAGCGTCTGGGACAGCATCTTCTCGCTGACGCCGTCGACGCGGCGGCGCAGTTCGTTGAACCGCAACGGGCCGTTGATGAGCGCACTCAGCGTGAGGCTGCCCCACCTGCCCGTGACGTGTTCCAGCGTCGGACGTGACGGGCACGCCTTGGCGAACACGTTGAACTCCATGCAGGCCATGATAGCTGGTGAGGGCGCTTACGAAAAGTAAGCGCCCTCACTTCAGAACGGCCAGTCCGCGTTCTGACCCGCTTCGAGAAGCGGCACCATCCTGAACGTCGCGTCCGTGAGGCCACCAAATTCGTGGCGGTTGGCCTTGCCGGTCGCGAACGCCGCCTGCTCGTAGCCACCCAGGTTGAAGCCGTAGATCGGCACGTGCCGCGGCACGGCCTCCGCGACGCCCTGGCCCCAGTGGCCGCCGATCGTCTGCATGTCCGAGATGATGAACACGCGGTCGTGGCCCCGGTAGGTGCGCTGCAGCGACCCGATGATGTCGGTGCCGTGCCCGACCTCACCGATCCGCTTCAGGAACCGGTCGACCTCGCGGATGACCGACGCGCCCGGCTTGACGTCGTGCCGGAACGTGCCGGTCGCGAAGCCGACGACGTCGACCTGCTCGCCCTTGGCGCCCAGTGCGACACCGAAGACCGCCGCGGCCTTGGCCGGGGTGACCTTCGACCGCGCCGAGATCGTGGTCTGCGTCATCGACGCCGAGGTGTCGACGAGGATCAGCGACCGGCCCGGCAGCGCGGGCAGGCTGCCCAGCGACGCCTGCAGCGCCTGGTCCAGGGCGTGGCCCCAGCGCAGGCTCGGCGCCGCCTCGTACGCCGACAGGAAGCGGAACGGGAACTGCCGCGAGCGCGCGACCTGACCGGGGTCGGCCAGTCGTGCCGCGACAGCCGCCGCGACCTCGTCGGACATGCCTGCCTCGTCGAAGTTCCTGAGGTTTCTCAAGAGCGCCATGTAACCCATCGACGGCGCGAGCGCCTCCCACACCTCACGGGTGAGCGGACCCTGCAGCCACCCGGCCACCGCCTCCCACGTCATCCCGGCGCGCCGGAGCACGTCCGCCGCGTCCGGACGCCCGAAGAGCGCCCGCCGCTCGGCGACCGGCCACGACATGAGTTCACGACGTGCCGCGATCACCCGCAGCGCCTCCGGAACAGCGGTCTCACCGTCCCGGCGCCGGTCCAGCACGTACTGGAACAGCGAGCCCTGCCAGTCGGCGGCGGGCGAGGGGTGCACGAGGTTCAGCACGTCGGCCATGCGGAAGCCACGGGCGTCGCTGTCCCACTTGAGGACCGCGCGCTCGTCGTAGAGCCGCTTGACCGCGTCCGCGATGCCGCGCTTGATCGGCTTCGGCACGCGCCGGCCGTTGGTGCCGGTCCAGTAGGCGAGGAGCTCACCCGGCTCGTCGGCACGCTGCAGCACGGAGTCGATGACGGCCCGGTTGGTCACGCCCGCGTCGGATTCGGCGAGAAGTCGCGCGAGCACGAACTCGGCCGCGCCGACGAGCGACGCGGTGCGCATGTTCGCCTCGCCGCGCAGCCACTTCAGCAAACGCGCGGTCCACACCGGATCCGTCAACGCGGCCTGGTGGACGAGCTCGGCGAACCGGGTGTCACGGCGGCCGCCGGACTCGTAGAAGGTGTCCTCGCCGCCCATGTTCGACACGGCGAGCAGGAACAGCTCGGACTTCGCGTCGCGGACGTGGCCGGCGCCGCCCTCGTAGGTGCGGACGGTCGGCATCGGCGCCGTGGCGACCGGGCTGGTGCCCGCCGGACGTGCGCGGAAGATGTTGAACTTCGCCATCGGCTCTTCCCCCTCAGGACAAAAGAAAGGGGAGCCCACAAACCCCACACGTGTCCGAGATCAAAGTCGCGGAAGGTACGTTGCTGCTCTACCGGATTGAGCTACGACCAGTGGCCGGCAGGATTCGAACCTGCAACCCGCCCGTTAACAGTGGAAGTAACCCTCTGCTTCGCACCGGACACGTGTGAAGTTGTGCGCTCCCGAGATCAAACTCGCCAACGGTGTGTTTGCGTTTTCGAGGCGAAGTAACCGTTGGCTTCGCACCGGGTGCTATTTCCATACAACCACGCCGGTCCAGCGATTTAGTTCCGGCCGGGGTGGAGTTTTGTGGGCGCCCGAGTTCAAGTCGCAGAAGGTGACGTGCTCACCGGGGTGAGCGAGACCGGCCGGAGCCGGCCTCAGGAGTCGAACCTGAGATACCGGAAGTAACCCTCTGCTGCGCACCGGGCGCAACTACATACAACCACCCGGCGCCAGCGATTTTCCTACGGCGCCGCCTTCACGAGCCGGCGCAGCAGGTAGAAGAGGCCGACGGTGAGCAGGAACCCGACCGCGCTGATCATCACGATCTGTTCGACCGTGTCGGCCTTCGACCCCGCGAACACGTACGCGGCACAAATGGGGACCGTGCCGATGAGGGTGTACAACATGAACTCCCGGAACGACACCCGGGACACTCCGGCGGACACGGACACGGTTTCGGCCATCATCGGAATGCCGCGCGCCACCCCGAAGAACCAGGGCCCGAACTGACGGCCCCAGCGCCGCATTTCGGTTAGTTCCTCGATGGTTACGACGCGGCGCACCAACCACGGACCCGCATAGCGCCCGAGCGCGTATCCTGCGGCAGAGGAACCCAGGGACCCGACGATTGCGAGCGCCAGCCCGACGGGCAGGCCGAGTGCCGTTCCCGCCAGCACGATGAGCGGGGTCGACGGCACGGGCAGCAGCACGTCCACGACGAGCAGGGCGAAGATCGCCACCGCCGCCCACACCGGGTCGATTCCGCGCACCCACGTCACGACTCCCTCGAAGTCGATCAGGTCGAGTGCCTCGAACACGATCCAGCTCAGCAGCACGAAGCCGAGCACGACGAACGGTATCCACTTCCACCGAACGCCCGTCTCATAACTCATCGGGTGATGGTCGCCCACCTCGATGCGCCGGACAATCCGCCAGTGGCGCAGGTTCCGCGAAGGAGACACACATGAGTGACGACCTCGTGCCGTTTCTGGGCCACTGGGTGCTCGATCCGGCGCGCTCCGCGTACACCGGCGGCACCCCGCCCAGAAGCGGTCACTACGACCTGCGCCTGGACGGTGACAGGCTGATGGTCAGCATCGAAGGCGTGCTGGGGTCGGGTGCTCCCATCCGCACCGGGTACACATTGGACCTGTGGCAGGACACGCCGATGAGCGTCGGCGCGGTCGACCGGGTGCGCACCGTGGTCGAGCCGCGCCGGTTCTGCACGATCGCCTACGCGGGCGCGCAAGCGGTTGCGCGCGCGTGGCGGATCCTCGGCAACCTCAACGAGATGACGATCGTCCAGTCGGCACCGGACGTGTTCGGCGTGTGGCGCGACGACGTTTCGGTGTACCGGAGGCAGTTCTAGAGGCTGTCGTGCCGCTCCAGCAGCGCTCTCAGCGCCGCCATCTCCGCGGCGAGCGCGGTGCGGCCGGCGTCGGTGATGTGCAGCCACGTCTTGGGCCGCCTGCCCTCGTAGCCCTTCTCGACCTCGACCAGGCCCGCCTGTTCCAGCACGGTGATGTGCCGCGACAGGTTGCCCGCGGTCAGCTCCAGCGCCGACTTCAGGTACGAGAACTCCACCCGTTTCGTCTCGGCCGCGATGGTCAGCACGCCGAGCCGGTGTCGTTGGTGGACGGTGTCGTCCAGTCCCGCCGTGGGATTCATCGGGCCATCTCTCGTCGCACAGAACCGATGATCCCGCCGACCAGCAGGACGACCGCGGGCAGCCCCGTGGTCGCGTACTGCTCGACCTGGTACGGCCAGTGGAGGTCGAAGCGGCCGGCTTCGTTCACGAACACCACGGCTGCGGCGAAGAGCGCAACGAACACCGTGCACACCGCGCTGCGCTCGACCCACGCGAGCCCGGCGAGTCCCGCGGCCAGCACGAACATCTGGCCGTACGGGTAGGCCGGGATGAAGTGCGCGAGACCGAACAACGCCAGCACCGCGAGGGCCGTCACGACCCGTCGGCGTGCGGTCCACGTGGCCGCCACGATCGCCACCACGGTGATCGGGAGCGCGATCTGCCAACCGACCTGGTTGAAGAACACCTTGCTCAGCACCGGCACCCCGACCAGCGGCAACAGCAGCGTGAAGATCGTGACCTGGGCGTAGAGCCTGGTCGGCGTCTCCACTCCGACCTGCGCCGCCCGCCAGCGGTACCACCAGACGACCGCGAGATAACCGCAGAGCAGGGCGATGATCCAGTAGATGTCGGCGGCCACGGTCGGCTCGTAGCTGCCGATCGGGCCGTTCAGCCGCCCGTCCGGATGCAGCCAGTGGTAGAGCCACGGCTCGTCCGCCACGCACGCGCCGGTCGTGCGGCAGTACTCGGGCACGTAGAACGGCGTGGCGCCCAACGTGATCAGCCCGAACAGCAGGAAGGGCAGCCAGTAGCCGTGCCGGTCGACACGTGCCCGCTTGCGCAGGTCGCTCAGCTCGATGAGCAGACCGGTCGGATCCCCCGTCATGATGCGTCCCCCAACGTCACTCGACTGCCATCAGGTTTGCATCGCAAACCAGATCCGTCAAGCACGGGGCCGGAACACCGTGACGACGACGCGCAGGCCGAGCAGGATGCTGATGATCAGCAGGTTGTAGCCGAACACCTGGTACAGCCCGATCTCCGGAACCACCTGCGGCCCACCGGACGACCCGAGCAGCAGCACCGCCATCACGCCCGCGGTTGCGCCCAGCACGGTCAGCATCACCTGGTGCAGCAGGCCGGTCAGGAACGAGCGGTCGCGCTCGTCCGCGAACAGCCGCATCGACATGCTCAGCCGGCCCTGCTCCATCGCGCCGGTGATCCGGTCGATTCTTCGCGGCAGCCGCCTCAGCATCGGCAGCACGGCTTGAAGTTCCTCGGTCAGCGTGCGCTGCACCGACTCCGGGGAGAGCCGCTCGGCGATCTGCTCGGTGGCGAACGACCGCGACTCCACGACGATGTTGAAGCCCGGTGAGAGCACCGCCAGCGTGCCTTCGAGCGTTGCCAGCGCGCGGAACACCGCCGCGATCTCCGGCGGGATCCTCAGCCCGAACCGCGACACGATCAGGAACAGGTCGCCGAACATCTCGACGTCCGGCCGCATGCCCGCGCCCAGATGCCTGGCCATGAACTGGCCGAGCGCGCGCTCCAGCCGTTGCTCGTCGATGTCCTCCGGCCGGGAAGTCAGTTCCAGCAACGCATCCGTGAGGCTCGCCGGGTCGCTGCGGTCGATCGCGATCAGCAGTCGTTGCAACGCCGACCGCAGCGCCGAGTCGATCCGCCCGACCGAGCCGAAGTCGAGCAGCCCCAGTCGTCCGTCATTGAGCAGCAGCACGTTGCCGGGGTGTGGATCGGCGTGGAAGACGCCGTCGAGCATCACCTGCCGCAGCACGAACCTCAGCAGCGTCCGCGCCAGGCCCTCGTCCTCGGTGGCGCCGCGCAACGGCACGCCGTCGAGCCGGTCCATGACGAGAACTCGAGAAGTCGACAAATGGACTTGTGGCAATGTCACCGAGGAGTCGGAAGCCGCTGCCACGGCCGCGATGTTGCGCGCCTCGACCTTGAAGTCGAGCTCCTCGCGCAACGCCGCCGCGAACCCCGCCGCCAGGTCCCGCACACCCAGCGCCGAGCCCCATCGCGTGCGCTGCAACGTTTCCGCGAGCCGTCCGACGATGTCCAAGTCGCCCTCGGCGACCGCGCGCACGCCCGGCCGTTGCACCTTCACCACGACCTCGGTGCCGGACTTCAGCACGGCCTTGTGCACCTGCGCGACCGAAGCGGCGGCCAACGGCTCGGGATCGACCGACGTGAAGGCATCAAGCCCGACCTCGGCGTCGAGAACCGCGCGCACGTCCTCCCACTTCGCCGGAGGAACCTTGTCCTGCAACAGGCTGAGTTCCTCGACGAACTCCTCCGACAGCAGGTCGGCACGAGTCGACAGCACCTGTCCGAGCTTCACGAACGTCACCCCGGCGTCCTGCAACGCGAGCCGCAGCGACCGCGCCAGGCCGGTCGACGAGCGTTCACGGCCGCGCAGGTAGGGCCCGAGCCCGTGCCGGAACGCGATCGCGGTGATCCGCGAGTACCGGCGCGTGCGGGCGATGCGGCGGCGCAGCATGCCCCACCACTCCGTCGGCGGTGGGATCGAACCGGTCGGCACGATGATCTCCGCGAACGCCAGCACGCCGATCACCGCGAGGAGCGCGATGCCCAGCTGGAGCGTGACCAATCCGGCCGACGGTTCGACGGTGGTCCCGCTGAACGCGCTCGACGCGACCGACATGGCGAGCAGGCACGCCAGCGCCGTGCGGATCAGTCCGATGCGCAAGCCGAGGATGCGGCGTGCGGCCAGGGCCATGCCCATGACCAGCAACGTGAAGGTGATCGGGAAGCCGATCGCGGTGACCAGGAAGTCCCCCATGATCGAAGCCTAATTACGCCTCTTGACTCTGGCTGGGCTCTCACGAAAGATCCGATGAATCGCCGCCCGCGTGGACCTGACCGCACATCGAAGTGAGGTGCCCGAAAGTGGTCGAACTCAACCGGCGCACGCTGATCGGAGGCGCGTTGGCCGGGGTAGCGGGCAGTGCGCTGCTCCCTGACATCGCGTCCGCGGGCGATGACTTCAACTGGCGTGACTTCATCGGGTCATCGGATCTCATCTGGAAGAAGATGCCGACGACCTGGTACGAGGGGCCGTATCTCGGCAACGGCTACCTGGGTTCCGGCATCTACGCCGAGCCCGCGGCCAATGCCATCAGATTCAACGTCCAGCACTCCCAGGTGCAGGACCACCGGCCGGAGTTCGGGGCGCTGTTCGGCCTCGCCCGGTTGCCCATCGGCTACTTCACGCTCGAACCCGTCGGCGCGATCACGGGCGTCGACCTGCGCATGGACCTGTGGAACGCCGAGCTCACCGGCACGATCACCACGGCCGCGGGCAGTCTGCGGATCCGCGCGTTCATCCACACCAAGCGCGATCTCTACGCCATCGACGTCCAGGCCAGCGAGGGCGAGCGCGCGTTCAAGTGGGTCTTCCACCCGCTCAAGGCGATCAGCCCGCGCACCGACCCGAAGTGGAACAAGCCGGCACCCGCGGGCTTCACCGACAACCCGCCCGTGCAGCTGACCAGCTCCGGTGACGTGCAGCTGGCCGTGCAGCCGTTGAACTCCGGTGGCGAGCACGTCACGGCGTGGCGCGAATCGACTCGTGGCACGCGCAGGACGCTCTTCACCAGCGTCACCTGGTCGCATCCTCAGAAAACCGCTGTGCCCAAGGCGATCAGCAACGTCCGGTGCGGCTCGATCGAAGGCCTCGCCGTTGATCACCGGTTGTGGTGGCACGACTTCTACCGCAAGAGCTTCCTGTCCATTCCGGACAAGAAGCTGCAGGCGTTCTACTGGATCCAGCTGTACAAATTCGCTTCCGCGGCACGGAAAGAAGCGCCCGCGATCGCGACCTGCGGGCCGTGGCTGGAGAACACGCCGTGGCCCAACACGTGGTGGAACCTCAACGTGCAGCTGGAGTACTGGCTGATCCACGGGTCCAACCACGTCGACTTCGACGCGGTCACGTACTCGGTCGACAGGTATCGGGACGTGCTCGTCGAACAGGTGCCGGCCGAGTACCGTCATGACTCGGCCGGCATTCCGCGCACCACCGACACCGTGCTGAACAACGGCGCGGGAATCGGCAACTCCGGTTACGGCGTGGGCATTCCCGGCAGGGACGTGCCGACGCCCGAGGTCGGCAACCTGACCTGGACGATGCACAACGTCTGGCTCACGTACCGGCACACGATGGACGAGCGGATCCTGCGGGGTGTGCTGTTCCCGTTGCTGCGCAGGGCCATCAACTACTACTTCCACTTCCTGACCAAGGGCGCGGACGGCAAGTGGCACCTGCCGATCACGTTCTCGCCCGAGTACGGCGTCAACTCCCCGGACACGAACTACGACCTCGCGCTGATCCGGTGGGGTTGCAAGACGCTGCTGGAGTCCGCGAAGTCGTTGCGCGTCAACGATCCGCTGATCCCGAAGTGGCAGGACACGCTGGCGAACCTGACGCCGTACCCGGTGGACGCGAACGGGTACATGATCGGCGCGGGCGTGCCGTTCGCGAAGTCGCACCGGCACTACTCGCACATGCTGCAGATCTATCCCTTGTACGAGGTCACCTGGGAGGACCCGGCGCAGCGCCAGGTCATCGAGACGTCGCTGAACCACTGGATCAGCTTCGAAGGCGCGTTGCAGGGCTACACGTTCACGGGTGCGGCGTCGATCTCCGCGCAGATGTTGCGCGGGGACAAGGCGGACTTCTACCTCGGCGAGCTGATGCGCCGGTACATCAAGCCGAACACGATGTACCAGGAGTCGGGGCCGGTGATCGAAACGCCGCTGAGCGCCGTGCAGTCCATGTACGACATGCTGTGCCAGAGCTGGGGTGGCGTGATCCGGGTGTTCCCCGCGGTGCCGTGGCCCGAGATCTCGCTGGACAACTTCCGGACGCAGGGTGCGTTCCTGCTTTCCGCGTCACGGCAGAAGGGCGCGACGCGGTGGATCAAGCTGCGCAGCGAGGCCGGGGCGCCGTGCGTGGTGCGCACGGACATCAAGGACCCGGTCGTGCGGGACCGCTGGGGCCGGCCGAAGCGTTTCTCGGTGCTGCCCAACGGAGATCTGCAGATCGAGCTGCGGCGGGGTGAGGAAGCCGTCATCCACCGCAACGGCGACCAGCCGGACCTGAAGGTCGGCCCGGTGATCGGCGCTCCGGTGCCGTCCTGGGGATTGCCCGGTTAGAAACGCCACCGGTGTTCCAGCGCGACGGCGGTGCGCTGGAACACCGGTGACGCGGCTTTAGAAGTCGAAGACCTTGCCGGTGAACGCCCGCATCACGCACGGGTTCGAGAACACCTGCTGGAAGTCGACCTTCTTGTGGCGCCACTTGCCGCGCAGCGTGGCCTTGGTCGGGTTCAGCTCCATCGTGCACATGGCGCCGGTCTCTTCCATTCTGCGGAAGTCGCCTTCGACGGGCGCGAGCTGGTCGCACGCCTCCTCGGCGTGCTTGTGCAGCCCTCCAGCGGGTTCACAGCTGAGCTGCGTGCTGCTGAGGGTGCCCATCTCCGGCTGCACCGACAGCACCAGGCCGGATGCGGGGAGAAGGGGTGCTGTCAGTGGCGCTGCGTGGGCCGTCGCGGGAACGAGCGGTGCTGCGAGAGCGAGACAGGCAAACAAGATTCGGGTCCTTGCCATGCCAACACTCTGGCGCGGCAAGGACCCGGAGTTCCATTCAACTCGGCAGTAGCCACCGGATCGTGTAAACCGCCGAAAGTGCGTGCAACTAGACGCCCGCGAGTTCCGTCCCGGCGAGTGCGGCGGCAACCTGCTTACCCACCGCAGCCATGCCATTGGCATTCGGGTGAACCGGGAACGCAAGACTCGTCGGAATGATGCCCTCGACCCACTTGTCCCAGGGTGCCGCGCACGTGTCGCGACCGAGGCTGATGTCGTAGGGGTTCACGAAAGTGGCACCGGCGGCTTTCGCCTGGGCGCCGAGCATTCCGTTGAGCTGCTGCTGCACGTTGTCGAGATACGGCACGTCGCCCTGGGAGATGGGCACGATCGGCCAGCACCCACCGGACGGCGGCAGGATCCGCAGGTAGCCGACCACCACGACCTCGGCCTTCGGGGAGCGTTGCTTGATGCCTGCGAGCACGGCGGCCACCTTGGCGGCGGTGGCGTTGACGCGTGCGGCGAGCGAGTCGCCGTAGTTGGCCTTGCAGGGCGCCCCGTGCGGGTCGAGCACGCTCTTCCCGGCGCAGGTCAGGATGATGTCGGAGAAGCCGATGTCGTTGCCGCCGATCGACACCGTGACCAGGTCCGTGTCGGGCTTGAGGGCGGAGAACTGCGGCACGGACTGCCCCGGGATTCCGGATTGGACGCCGGCCATGTCCTTGGTCTGCGCGCCGCCGCAGGAGATGTCGGTGAAGTTGGCGATGCCGAGCCGCCTGGCGAGGACGGACGGGTAGTTCTGGGTGGATTTGAAGCAGCTGAGCGGATCGAGGCGCTGCAGCGGGATGAACGGTCCGGAGACGAACGAATCTCCGAGTGAGACGTAGTTCCGGTACTTCGGCGCGGCCGTGGCGGAGGGGGCGAAAAGAGCCGCTATCAGGGCGGTGAGCAGGGAAACAACAGTCACTCGGCGCGTCATTGCTACCTCGTTACTGAAGAGTAGGAACGTAGGACGAAGGGTGACCGGACCATTGCGCAGTGTCAATCCCTCGACCAGGCTGGAACGATGACGGGGGTACGCAAAGCAGCTGTGGCATCGGCGGTCGGCAACACGATCGAGCTGTACGACTTCCTGCTGTACGGAACTGCCTCGGCGCTGGTGTTCGACAAGATCTTCTTCCCGCAGTTCGACACGCGCGTCGCCGTGCTGCTGGCGTTCGCGACGTTCGGCGCGGGCTTCCTCGCGCGGCCGTTGGGCGGCGCGGTGATCGGGCATCTGGGCGACCGGATCGGCCGGCGCGCGATGCTCGTGGTGACGTTGTCCGTGACAGGTCTGTCGACGGCGGCGATCGGCCTGCTGCCTACGTACGGACAAGTGGGCATCCTCGCGCCGCTGCTGCTGGTTCTGTTGCGGATCGTGCAAGGCTTCTTCATGGGCGGCGAACAGGGCGGCGCGTCGCTGATGGCCGTCGAGCACGCGCCACCGGGCCGTTGGGGCTGGTACGGCAGCTGGGTGTTCATCGGCTCGCCGGCCGGTGTCGTGCTGGCGAACCTGGCGATGTACCTGTCCTCGAAGGCTTCTGGTGCTCAGTTCCTGTCGTGGGGCTGGCGGTTGCCGTTCCTGTTCTCGATCGTGCTGGTCGGGATCGGCCTGTACATCCGGTTGCGGGTGACCGAATCGCCGCGGTTCGAGGCCGCGGAGAAGTCGCGGCTGCCGATCGCCGAGGTGCTGCGCGACCGGTGGCGCGTCGTGTTGCTGGGCGCGGGCGTGAACCTGGGCTTCACGATCTTCATCTACGTGCTGAGCGTGTTCATGATCGGTTACGGCCGCACGGCGTTGAAGATCTCCGCGGACGACCTGCTGGTGGCCACGGTCGTGGGTTCGTTCGCGCAGGTGATCGCGGTGCCGTTCTTCGGGTGGCTGTCCGATCGCGTCGGCCGGCTGCCGGTGATGTTCGGTGGCGCGATCTTCCAGGCGGGCTTCGCGTTCCCGTTGTTCTGGCTCACGGACGCGGGCTGGTTCACGTTCGCGATGGTGCTCGGTTTCGTGGGCTCGGCGGCGTTGTTCGGCCCGTCCGCGGCCTACTTCGCCGAGCTCTTCCGGACTCGGGTGCGGTATTCCGGGGTGGCGTTGAGCTTCCAGCTCGGTGCCGTGCTGGGTGGCGGGCTGGCACCGCTGGTCGCACAGTCGTTGCTGCGCACCGGAACCTGGGCCATCGCGCTGTACCTGGTCGCCGGTGCGGTGTTGTCCGGTGTGTGCTTGCTGGCGATCGGCTCAGCACACCAGGCGGAGCCGGCGGGCGGCGAGCCCGACGCTCAGCCGCTGACCCCAGCCGAGGCGTAGCGCGTCGCTCTCGATGCCGTCGCCGAACGCCACCAGCCCGTCGGACTCCACGTCGATGTGGAGTGGCTCGTCGGTGAGCTCGCCTTCGGTGTGCTCGATGCCGGTGCTCGGCGACGGCCACGCCTCCCGGACGAACCAGACGAGCTTTCGTTCGGTCGGCCCGGGGAGGGTTATCGCGCTTTTCCGTTCGCGGTGGGCACTTGAGCACCAGCCCGTCGCACCCGTGCCGCTGCCGACGAGGATGCCGGACGACGCCTGGCGCTCGTCGTGGACGCGGTACCGGCTGGTCTGGTGGCTCGGGTGGCCGACGTAGATCTCGTTGAGCGCGTAGAGGGTCTGGCCGTCGTCCGACCTGGCCTCGACCATCGTGCGGTCCTCGGTGTTCCCGGTGCTGTGCAGGAGTTCCCCGGCGTCCTCCGGTGCGTGCTTGGCGAGCACGCCCGGTTCCGGGTTGATGCCGATCACGGGCTGGCCGTCGAGGTACTTGGCGACGTTGGCGACCAGCCCGTCCTGCCCCACGATGACGACTACGTCCTCGGGCGCGAACAGGAACCGCGACAGGTCTTCCCTCTCGACCACGCCACGGCGCCAGTCCAGCGGGATGGCGGCGCTGACCTCTCCCAGCGCCCTGCGGGCCTGCTCGTCACGGTTCACCACCTCTGTGAGAGTTCTGTTGCGGGACTTCAGGAAGAACTCGACCTGGCCACGGGTGCCATGCCGTGCCAGCAACTCTGTCAGCTCGGTGCGCCGGTGCACCAGCACAATTCGCGGGGCGAGGCTCATTCCGCGAGCTTCCGCAGAACCGGCGCGAGCATGTCCGGCGTGATGGTGATGCTGCCGATCTCCGGGAGGTGGCCGGCGAGCTCCTTGGCCGCCATCGCGAGCAGCGTGGCCTGCGGGATCTCCTTGTACGCCTCGAGACGCGCCTTCTCACCCGCCGCCTCTGCCTCGGCGAGCTTGCGGATGCCCTCCGCCTTCGTGTCGTCGTAGACCCGGCTGGACCGGGCGTGGTCCTCGGCCTTCTTGAGCGCGTTCGCTCCTTTTTGGACGACCAGCAGCTCTTCCCGCTTGGCCAGCTCGATCTGGTTCTGCAGCTCGTTCTCGCTGATCGCCCGCTCCCGTTCGACCGCGAGCGCCCGGCGTTCGTAGGTGGCCTTGTCCGCCTCCTGCTGGACCTTCTCGCGGATCGTGGTCTGCAGCGCCTTCTCCATGTCGGAGTCGGGCCGGATCGCCACGACGCGGACGTCGATGATGTCGAGCCCGATGTGCTCCGCTGTGAGGTTCGCGCTCACGGACTCCTTGACCCGCTCCACGCCGGCACGCAGGGCGGTTTCCAGGTCCAGCGTCGAGAGGACCTTCAGCGCCAGCTGCTGGGCCCGCTCCGTCAGCATGCTCGACACCTGGCTCAGCGGGTCCTGGCGCCACGTGCCGGTGTCGGGGTCGATCGAGAAGTCGATCCTGGCGGTCGTGGTCTCGGGGTCGGTGCAGCGGTAGGTGACGGTGAGCTGGACCGTCACCTGCTGGTAGTCCTTGGTGCGGGCGTGGAACAGGGTGGGGAGCTCGCGGTCGTCCACCGGGACTTCACTGAGCACTGCGGTTCTCGGGCGGAACCAGAAGCTCAGGCCCGTGCCCTCGTGGATCAGCTTGCCCTTGCGGACGTGTCTGATGTGGACGGTGGGGGCTCCTCTGAGGTGCCTGAGTCCGGGGTAGCTGCTGATGTCGGCCATGCGGGTCGCTCCTTCGAGTGCTTGTCGTCGATCTGACGATAAGCCTATACTCGTCGGTGTGTACACGCCAAGTGATTTCCCTCCCTTCGCGGTCACGGTCGACCTCGTGGTGCTGACTGTGCGGTCTGACGCACTGTGTGCGCTGCTGGTTCGGCGAGGGGAGGCGCCGTATCGGGGGCGGTGGGCGTTGCCCGGGGGGTTCGTGCAGGTCGCCGAGTCGGTGGATGCGGCGGCTGTTCGCGAGTTGCGTGAGGAGACCGGGGTGTCCGGGCTGCACTTGGAGCAGCTCGGAACCTATGGGGAGCCTCGCCGTGATCCGCGGATGAGGGTCGTCTCCGTTGCGTACCTTGCGTTGGCGCCGGATCTGCCCGTACCGGTGGCCGGCACTGATGCCGCCGCGGCTTCCTGGGTGCCGGTGGACGAGGTTTCCGCGCTGGCGTTCGACCACGCGCGGATCTTGGAGGACGGGGTGGAGCGGGCTCGGGCCAAGCTGGAGTACACGCCGTTGGGCACCGAGTTCTGTGCTGCGGAGTTCACCGTGGCCGAGCTGCGGCGGGTGTACGAGATCGTGTGGGGGGTCTCGTTGGATCCTCGGAACTTTCATCGGAAGGTGACCGGGGTGGCTGGGCTGCTTGAGCCGACCGGAGAGACGACTACACGAGATGGGGGGAGGCCTGCGGCGTTGTTCCGGCGTGGTGGGGCTTCTGTGTTGTATCCGCCGTTGGTGCGGGTGCCTGTTCCTTAGGAAGGGACCGCTGGTGACCAGCCCTGAGGCGCAGATCTGGGAACGGTACGCCGCGAAGTACGAGCCGCGTCGCGCCGTCAACGCGGCCGGCGCGACGACGTGGCTCAACTGGGCCCAGTACCCGGACCACGGCCCCGACGAGACCGTTGAGGCAGGGTTCAGCAAGGTCGTGGCGGAAACTCTCGACGCTCCTGAGTCGGGCATGTCAGGAACCGTGCTGGTGCACGCACGTGCCGCAGGAGCTAGAGGGTGACCGAGTCGCCGGTGATGGCGGATTGTTTGGCGGCTTCGATCACTTCCAGGCCCGTCACGGCGTCTTGCGGTGAGACTGGGGCCCTACCGGCGGCTACGGAGGCGTAGAAGTCTTGGTAGGCGCCCGGTTCGGTGCGGTGCGGCTTGCCTGCCAGGGTGCCCCAGGCGGACTCGGGCTCCTCGCCCCAGCCTGGGCCGGCCGGGGTTTCGCCTGCCTTGAGACGGTCTTCCTGCGGGTCCATGCCGTACTTGACGTAGGCCGCGTCGTGGCCGAGGACTCGGAAGCGTGGGCCCAGGTCTGCTGCCAGGGCGCTCATCCAGAGGTGGGAGCGGACGCCGCCTTCGTGGGACAGGGAGAGGAAGACGTCGTCGTCGGCTCGGGCGCCGGGACGGACGGTGGCGATCTCCGCGTAGACGGACAGAGGGCGGCCGAACAGCGCGACGGACTGGTCTACCAGGTGGGTGCCCAGGTCGAAGAGGATGCTGCCGAGGTCCGCCGGGTCTCCGGATTCCTTCCAGGAGGACTTGATTTCCGGGCGGTAGCGCTCGAAGCGGGACTCGAACTTGTGGACTGCGCCCAAAGCGTTCGAGGACAGGAGCTTTTGGACGGTCAGGAAGTCACCGTCCCAGCGGCGGTTGTGGAACGGGACGAGCATGAGGCCGCGCGACGAGGCGATCGAGGCGAGGGCGCGGGCTTCGGCGGCTGAGGCGGCGAAGGGCTTGTCGACGATGACGTTGAGACCGTGTTCCAGGACCTGGCGGGCGTGGGTGGCGTGGAAGCGGTTCGGGGTGGTGATGACGACCAGGTCGAACTGGCCCGCCCAGACTTCGTCCAGAGAGGACAACAGCTGGGTTGAGGGGTAGCGGGAGCGCACCTCGGCTTGGCGGGCGGGGTTCGACGTGACCACGGCGGATAGTTCGAGGCCCGGGGTTGCCGCGATGAACGGGGCGTGGAAGGCCGCCCCACCTAGTCCGTAGCCGACCAGAGCTGTGCGCATGTGGTCAGACTAGGCGTTCGCAGCGGAGTCCTATTTGGACCGCGAGAACCGGAGGCGGGTGCGGCTGGTTACCGTGCGGTTGAGGCTTCGCGGCCGCCCGACCCTCAAAACCGCGCGAAAGTTTAAATGGTGTTTTCAATGTTACTGTTCAGGGGCATGAGTCAGGACATTCGCGAGTTCATCAGTCCCTTCACGGAGCTCTTGGCGTTCGGCGAGCCGACGCACCTGGAGCACGCTCACACCTGGGTTCGCAACGAGCTGTTCGAGCAGCTGGCCGCGCTGGGGTACCGCTCGATCGCCCTCGAAACCTGCCGGGTGCGCGGGGTGGTGGTCAACGACTTCGTCCTGCACGGCATGGGTGAGCTCGACACGGTCATGAAGGAAGGGTTCTCGCACCGGTTCGGCGAGTGGCCGGCCAACCGCGAGCTGGTCGCGTGGATGCGGGAGTACAACGCGGACAAGCCGCAACAGGACAAACTCGCCTTCTACGGCTTCGACTTCCAGACCGAGACGACCAGCGCGCCCAGCCCGCGGCCCTACCTGGAGCTCGCGCGCGACTACCTGGGTGAACAGGCGGACTTCAGCACCGACGACGAGAAGTGGAGCCGGGACGAGGCCGTCATGGACCTCACGAAGTCACCGGGCAAAACGCAAGAGGCCATCAGGTTCCGCGAGATCGGCACGGGCATGCTCCAGCGGCTGCACGCGCGCATGCCCGAACTGGTCGCCAACACGTCCTGCGAGGAGTGGAACAACGCCGAGCTGCACCTCACGGCCGCGCTGAGCCTCCTGCAGTACCACCGGGAGTGCGCCGAGCCGAACCCGTTGGGCGTGCGGCTGAACCGGTTGTGCCAGATGCGCGACGGTGTCATGGCGCGGAACCTGCTGGAGATCCGCAGGCTCGAAAAAGGCCGGGGGCCGACGTTCGTGCACGCCCACAACGCCCACCTGCAGCGCACCAACAGCAGCATGGAGATGGCGGGCGAGCGGATCGAGTGGTTCTCGGCGGGCGCGCTGGTGGCGCCGATTCTTGGTGATCAGTACACGGTCATCGCGGGCACCCTCGGCCGCAACGACAGCTTCGGGCTGGGCGAACCGGACAAAGCCACCCTCGAAGGGCAGCTGCAGAGCCGGTTCACGACCTGGGGCATGACGAAGGACATGCCCCAGGGGCCGGCGCGCACGGTCGCGGACGAGATCTCGTGGGCCTACTTCCCGCTCGACCAGCACCTCATGGCCGGGGTCGACGCACTGCTGCACGTCAGGGTTGGTCGTCCAGTGACGCGGTGATCCACGGCGCGACGGGCAGGTCGCGCGTCTCGCACTCGATGGCCAGCTTCAGGGTCCACCGCAGGGCTTGTAAGACCACGGTCGCGAGCTCCTGCGGTTGGCCGTTGGCCAGGGCGATCTCGATCTGCTCCGAGGCCGCGTCCTGGTCGCCGTGCACCTCGGCCAGCAACGCGCGGATCGCCGTGCGGACGGGCGGGTCCGCGTCGTCGATCTGGACTTCGTTGCCGTCCTCGTCGAACACCTGCATCTTCACCGGTGTCGCGCCGCCGGAGCCGAGCGCGCCGACCATGCTGCTGCACTCGGCGAACAGCAACAGCACCAGCTCACGGATCTCCTCGTTGCCCTCGGGAGACCCGCTGAGGTAGCCCGTCACGAGGTCCACCGCCACAGCGTCCTCACCGGCCCTGGCCGCGGCCAGCGCCTCACCGGCCACGGCGGTCAGCCGTGCCCAGCGATCTGGATCCTGTGGTGGTCTCACAGGTACTGCCTACCGCGCGGTGTGACGCGTTCGCAATGCCCCATCTTGATCAGAGTGCTACCGGGGTATGTCACTCCGCAGGTCAATGTGGGAATCAGCGGATCCACCTAGCATCGGGTGGTGTTTCGCACGCTGTACCGAACCGTCCTCGGCCCCGACCGCACTCGAGTGCTCGCGAAAGTGCTCGGCCGGTTCCGCGTACCCGCGTACGCGATGTTGATCATCTACGCGCTCGTGTGGGCGATCATCGGCAGCGTGGCCTACGTGGACCGAGCGCTTCCACCCGGTGCACCGGACCGCGGTGACGGCTGGTGGGTGCTCATCTTCTTCGTCACCCTCGGCTCGTACGTGCTGCTGATCCGGTCTCCGCTCTACGCCTGGCGACTGGCGGCGCCGGGGTTCTTCTTCATCAGCTTCATCATCGAGGGCGACCGCGCCGCGCCCTTCCAGTACTGGACCGCCATCCCGATCCTGATCGCGGTCGCGGCCTTCTACTCGCGCGGAATCGTCGTCACGGTCGCGTTGATCACCATGGCGATGGTTCCGTTCGCTGAGCCTCAGCGTGCCGCCTTGGCGTTTTACGTACCGCTCATCGTGGCCGTCGTCTATCTGTTCGGCGCGCGAGGACGGGCCGAACGAGAGCTCGAAGAAGAGCGCAGCTCCAAAGCGGCTCTTGAGGAACGTGCCCGCATCGCGCGCGAGATGCACGACGTCGTGGCGCACCACATGTCGATGGTGGTCGTCAGGTGCGAGACCGCGCCCTATCGTCTCAAGGGACTGAACGAGGAAGCCGAGAAGGAGTTCGCCGAGCTCGGCGACGCGGCGCGCGAGGCGATCTCCGACATGCAACGGTTGCTGGGCGTGCTGCGGACCAACGGCGCGGAGCCGGAACGGGAGCCGCAGCCAGGCATCAGCCGCATCCCCGAGCTGGCGAGGCCCGGCGACGAGGCTGAGGTCGACGTGGACGACGTGCCGGAGGCGGTCGGGCTCACGGCGTACCGGATCGTGCAGGAGGCGCTCACGAACGCCACCAGGCACGCGCCCGGCTCGAAGGCGTCCGTCCACGTGCACAAGAACGAAGGCCAGCTCGACGTGCTGGTGATCAACACCGCTGGTGGGCCGTCCATGGGCGGTGGCAGCGGGCAGGGGCTGGTAGGCATGCGCGAACGCGTCGCGGTGCACGGTGGCACGCTGACCGTGAAGTCCACCGAAGACGGCGGATTCATGGTCAGGGCGCGGATTCCGTTGGGGGACAAGTGATCAGGGTGGTCGTGGTGGACGACCAGGAGATGGTGCGCGAGGGGTTCTCCGCGCTGCTCAACGCCCAGGAGGACATCGAGGTCGTCGGCGCGGCGGGCAACGGCGTGGAGGGCGTCGCACTCGCGCGCAACGTCAAGCCGGACGTCGTGCTGATGGACATCCGCATGCCTGAAATGGACGGACTCACCGCGACTCGCCTGCTGCTCGACGGGTCGCTGGAGGCCAAGGTCCTCGTGCTGACCACCTTCGACCTCGACGACTACGTCTACGAGGCGCTGCAGGCCGGCGCGAGCGGGTTCCTGCTCAAGCACGCGCCCGCCCGCGAGCTGCTCAACGCCGTTCGCGTGGTGGCGGCGGGAGATGCGCTGCTGGCACCGTCGATCACCAAGCGGCTGATCGAGGACTTCGTGAAGTCACGCCGCACCGAACGCGTCCGGCCCGCGCAGCTCAAGGCGTTGACCGAACGCGAGACCGAGATCCTCGTGCTGATCGCGCAGGGCCTGTCGAACGTCGAGATCGCCGCGCATCTCGTACTGGCCGAGCAGACGGTCAAGACGCACGTGAGCCGGGTGCTGACCAAACTCGGGCTGCGCGACCGGGCGCAGGCGGTCATCGCGGCTTACGAGAGCGGGCTCGTAGTACCGGGGTAGTGGCGGGAAAACGGCACGTCAGAGGGACGATTGCGGTGTCGTCGTCTTCCTAGTTTCGGTTCATGCGCCGAGCCGTTCTGTTCCTCCTGCTGATCGCCGTTCCGTCGATCGCGCCGTCGATCGCAGAGTGGCGCGCCGACGTCGCCCGCCGGGTCGCGATCGTCGGTGATCTCGCCACCGCACGTGACGTCGTGATCGTCGTGCCGGGTTCCGACGTGGACGTCGACCGGTTCGACCGGACCGTCGGGAAGATGGCGACCAACCTGTACGAGCAGGCGCACCGCGACGACCTCGCGGTGATCGCGTGGCTCGGATACCGGACGCCGCAAGGGCTTGGGGTGGACGCCGCCACCGGTGGGCTTGCGCGCCAAGGATCTGCGGCGCTCGTCGAGTTCGTACGGGCCTTGCAGACCAACGCGCGGATCCACGTCTTCGGGCACAGCTACGGCTCGGTCGTGGTGGCTCTGGCGGCGCACGAGCTGGACGTCGACGACATCGTGTTCACCGGAAGTCCTGGTGTGCGGGCGGAATCGGTGTCGGAGCTGGGGACGAAGGCGCGCGTCTGGGCGCTGAGGTCGAGCGGTGACTGGATGCGGTTCGTGCCCAACGTGCGGCTCTTCGACCTCGGCCACGGCACCGATCCGACTTCGGACGACTTCGGTGCGACGGTGCTGCGGTTCGAGGGCGGAAAGCACGACACCTACTACGAACCGGGCAGCGAGACGCTCGCCGCACTCGTGCAGATCGCTTCGGGGGAGAAGAAGCTGTGAGGAATCCGTTCATCGATGCCGTGCGTGCCATCGCCGTCGTTGCTGTCGTGCTCGGGCACTGGCTCGTCACCGCGCTGGTCGACACGCCCACCGGCATGTACATAGACAGCCCGCTCAAACACTTACCCGAGCTCACACCGCTGAGCTGGGTGCTGCAAACGCTCGGTCTGTTCTTCTTCGTGGGCGGCTACGCGGCCGCCCACTCGAAAACTCCGTTCCTCGTCAGGCTGAAGCAGCTGGCCGTGCCGACGTCGCTGATGCTGGGCGCGTGGGCTGCTGTCCTCTTCGGACTGTCGATGCGCGGCGTCGACCAGGGCACCGCCTACAACATCGGCTTCCTGGTCACGACACCGCTGTGGTTCCTGGGCGTCCACCTGATCCTGCTGGCGATGAAGCCGTTGGTGCGCAAGCTGGACGAGTACTCGTGGGGTGTGCTCGTCCCGGTCGCTCTGGTGCTCGTGCTGCCGTACGCGGTGTGGTGGGCGGCCTGGCAGCTCGGCTACTCCTTGGCCCGCAAGAAGATCCCGGGCCCGCCGCTGCTCGTGCTGGGTGTCATCGGGTATGCGTTGCTGACGCACTTCGGCGGCTACCCGACCTCGGCGGTCGGCATTCCGGGCGCGGCCGTCTCGAACCTGAATCCGCCGAACTACGCGACGCTCGCGCTGGCGTTCGCACAGATCGGCCTGGTGCTCACGATCGCACCGTGGCTCACCAGGCTCGGCACGGCGAAACCGGTGAGGTGGCTGAACAAACGGGCGCTGGGGATCTTCCTGGCGCACCAGAGCGCGTTGATCACCGTGGCGCTGGCACTCAGCGCGTGGGGGCCGTTGCCGGGGCTCCAACAGCCACCAGATCATCCGGGCTGGGTGTGGCAACGACTGCTGTGGCTGCCGGTGTGCGCGGCAGTGACCTGGGGATGGCTCCGAGCGCTGCAAGGCCGATCGCCACGGCGTGCAGCACCACCACCGGAGGCGTCGGATCCAGTGCCAGCATCGGCGGAACGCACGCCAGCGCCGTGAGCAGCCACGGCAACCGGGTGTCGCAGCTGCCGGTGCGCGCGGTGTGGATCAGGTACCAGCCGAGCAGCAGGTGGATGAGGTTCTGCAACGGGTCCACCGGCAGCAGCACGAGCGTCCCGTCGCCGAGGAACCCGCTCACCACGAACCCGAGCACGCCCAGCGTCCCGAACGACACGCCCATCGCGGTCGCCAGCTGCGTGCGGCGCGACTCGTGCGAGAGCCGCGGGAACCCGACCATGCGCGCCTCGAACCGGTGGAACACCAGCACGAGCGGCAGCAGCAGGAACACCAGCCAGATCGGCGCCTGCGACACGCCCAGCAACCCGACGACC
The DNA here is from genome assembly GCF_040611995.1 of Lentzea sp. NPDC006480. Classification (NCBI taxonomy): domain Bacteria; kingdom Bacillati; phylum Actinomycetota; class Actinomycetes; order Pseudonocardiales; family Pseudonocardiaceae; genus Lentzea; species Lentzea sp. NPDC006480. Next base: position 48,891 of record NZ_JBEXPJ010000010.1, on the reverse strand, counting down.
GCGCCGACCCCGGCCAGGTAGGCCAGGTACACCGTCATCGGCGCCCGGCGCGCGAAGTTCACGACGTGCCACGAACGGCCTTCGAGCCACGTGGTCATTCGCCCGCGGGCCAGCAGCGCCAGGCACACCTGCGCCACCCCGAGCACCATCGTCGAACGCGGGTAGTCGCTGAAGAACACCAGCGCGGGCAACGTGATCGCGCCCAGCGCCGCGAGCACCCGGCGGGAGATCTGCTGCAACGTGCCGTCGGCGTAGAAGAACCCGATCTGCTGCATCAGCAACGCGCCGACGATCAGGTTGACGTACCCGCCGGTCTTCCAGTCGGTCGACGTGCGCGCGACCTCGACGACGAGCGTGAGCAGCGTCAGCACGAACGGCGTGGTGCGGCGGAAGTGCTGGTGCAGCCACGCGGCGGCGGGCGTCGCGGCCACCGCGAGCAGGTAGACCCCGAGGAACCACAACGGATGCGTGATCAGCCGGCTGTACGCGTCGACCCGCACGTCCAGCAGGTTCAACGCCGCGAACAACACCACCCAGAGCAACACGAACGCGAGCACCGGCCGCAGCAGCCACGACGTCCGCGACGACACCCAGCAGCCGAAGCCACCCTCGTGCGCCTGCCAGGAACGAAGGTTCGCGTGCCCGCCCGCGAAGAAGAACAACGGCACCGCCTGCAACGCCCACAGCCACGCAGTGCCGTCACCGCGCAGATGAGCCAGCATCGCCACGGTCTCGCCGAGCACGAGGAGAGCGAGGCTGAACAGCCGTAAGAAGGTCGCATACCGGTCCTGCCGGGCGTAGGCCTGCTCCAGCGGCAACGAGTTGACGGGCGGGTCCGCGGGGAAGGGGTCACGGCGGCGGCCGTGCAGGCGTGCCAACAGCAGGAACACCACGATCGCACTGCCGAACGCCCACGCCACCACGGGTTCGTGACCCGGCGGCCCCCACCGCTGGCGCCACGAGTTGAACTGCAGCCCCAGCGCGTAGGTCTCGGCGACCGCGTGACAGCTCGACTCGGAGCCGCGCGGGTTCAGCCGGCACTGCGCGTGCAGGTCCGTCGTCAGCCTGTCGTCCAACGCCTTGCGCGCGTCCGGCCCGAGCGCGTGCCCCTTCTGCTCGGCATAGCGCAACAGGTCGTAGCCCATGTCGTGCGCGCGGCAGGCGACGCTGAAGTCCCACTCGGTGTCGCCGGCCGGTCCCGAGCACCCACCGGAGATGTCGACCACCCGCAACGTGCCGTCCGGCGCCATCACCGTCTTGGGGTCGCGGGCGAGTTCCTTCGCGAAGTCCGACGGCAGGTTGATCCTCGGATCGTGCGTCGCGGAGGGGACCGCGAAGGCCTGCACCGCGTTGGCCGCGGCCACCACGTCACCGTTGGAGAGCACCCCGTCGTCGCCGGTGGCCGGGCGCGAGGCGATGACCCCGCACACGAACACCGCGAGCGTGATCACCGTGAACCGGAACCAGGCCGGGAGTCGGAAGAGGAGTCTGCGCGCGCCCATTGTCGCGCCAGGTTACGGAAGGGTCACGCGTGATCGCCAATTCAGGAGGTCACGACGACCGGAGTGAGTGAGGCGAGAGCCATCCGCGACAACAACGCGGCCATCTGGTCGCGGTCGAGATGAGCGCTGTGCGGCGTCGAGTTGATCAACCCGAACACCGCGTGCGCCGCCGCCCGCGCGGTCGGTTCGTCGAAGTCCGGCACCGTGCGCCTGATCGTCTCGACCCACACCTCGACGTACCGGCGCTGCAACGCCCGCACCCGCCGGCGGTCCGGATCGGTGAGGTTCGCCAGGTTGCGCATCTGCACCGTGATGAGCGCCGGGTCGTCCAGCGCGAAGTCGACGTGCCAGCCGACCAGCTCCCGCAACGCCTCCGACGCGCTCGACGCCGCGTCCACCCGCGCCTGGCCGCCGTCCAGCAGCCGTTCGGAGATCGACGTCAGCATCTCGCCGAGCATCGCGTCCTTGCTGCGGAAGTGCCGGTAGAGCGCCGGGCCGGAGATGCCGACGGCGGCACCGATGTCGTCGATGCCCACGCCGTGGAAGCCGTGCCGCGCGAAGAGCTCGGCCGCGGCGGTGAGGATCTGGTCCCGACGTGAGGGTTTCTCGGCCACATCGGGAGGTTAGCAGCCGTTTACCTAGTCGTCCGATAGATGGAATTTGCGCAGGTACAAGCCCCAAATGTTGACTCTTCACGAATACTTCACACAGGTCTTACTCGTGAGTAACCATTGGCGTGCAAAGCATCACCCCTGCGGCCCCTTCGGGAGTCTTCGATGCGTCCTGCTCACTTCCTCGCCTCGGTGGTCACCGCCGCCGCGGCCGTCATCGCACTGGCCAACCCCGCCAGCGCCGCCGCCGTCAACTACGTCGCGCTGGGCGACTCGTACGCTTCGGGCCTGGGTACGGGTTCGTACGACGGTGCCAGTGGCAGTTGCAAGCGCGGCCCGCTCGCCTACCCGGCGTTGTGGGCGGCCTCGCACGCACCGGCGTCCTTCAAGTCCGTGGCCTGCTCCGGCGCCCGAACATCCGACGTGCTCAACAACCAGGTCTCGTCGCTCACGGCCTCGACCACGCTGGTCACGTTGCAGGTCGGCGGCAACGACGCGGGCTTCACGGACGTGGTCACGACTTGTACTTTTGGTTCAGACCAAGACTGCGTCAACCGGGTGAATCAGTCGAAGGCCTTCATCCAGAGCACGCTGCCGGGACTCCTCGACAACGTGTACGGGACGGTCAGGTCGAAGTCCCCGTCGGCGCGCGTGGTCGTGCTCGGCTACCCGCGCCTCTACAAGGTGCCGGGGTCGTGCAGCGTCGGGCTGAGCGACACCAAGAGGTCCGCGATCAACTCCGGTGCCGACGCGCTGCACGCGGGCATCAGTGCGCGGGCCGCGGCGGCCGGGTTCAGCTACGTCGACGTGCGCGGGGCGTTCACCGGGCACGAGATCTGCTCGTCGAGCTGGTGGCTGAACAGCCTCAGCTGGCCCGTAGAGGAGTCGTACCACCCGAACCAGAACGGGCACCGCAGCGGCTATCTGCCCGCGCTCCAGTCGGTCATCGGCTAGGTTGATTCCGGAACGTGAGAGTGCCCGATCTGGTCCCTGACCTGCTATCTGGTCACTCTCGAGCGGTTCCGGTGGACCGTTAGGTGAGCGGGCGTTAACATGAGGAAGTTAACGCCCGCTAACCTGAGGTCTGGGGAGCATGGACGCACCCGCCCTGCGCAGCGCAGCCGAACCGTCGGACCGCTACGCCAAGGAGCACGCCGCGCTCGTCGACGAGCTGCGCGGCAAGCTCGCCACCGCCGCACTGGGCGGTCCCGAGAAGGCACGGCAGCGGCACGTCGACCGCGGCAAGCTGCTGCCCCGCGAGCGCGTCGACACGCTGGTCGACCCCGGTTCGCCGTTCCTGGAGCTCTCGCCGCTGGCCGCGAACGGCATGTACGGCGACGAGGCGCCGGCCGCGGGCATCATCACCGGTGTCGGGCGGGTCTCCGGCCGTGAGTGCGTGATCGTCGCGAACGACGCCACGGTCAAGGGCGGCACCTACTACCCGATCACGGTCAAGAAGCACCTCCGCGCGCAGGAAGTCGCGCTGCAGAACAACTTGCCGTGCATCTACCTGGTCGACTCCGGCGGCGCGTTCCTGCCGAAGCAGGACGACGTCTTCCCGGACCGCGAGCACTTCGGCCGGATCTTCTACAACCAGGCCACGATGTCGGCGCGCGGCATTCCGCAGATCGCCGCCGTGCTCGGGTCGTGCACCGCGGGTGGCGCGTACGTGCCCGCGATGAGCGACGAGGCGATCATCGTGCGGAACCAGGGCACGATCTTCCTCGGTGGTCCGCCGCTGGTGAAGGCCGCGACCGGTGAAGTCGTGTCAGCCGAAGATCTTGGTGGCGGTGATCTGCACTCGCGCACCTCCGGCGTCACCGACCACCTCGCCGAGAACGACGCGCACGCGTTGAGGATGGTCCGTTCGATCATCTCGACGCTCGGTCCGCGCGTGCAGCGTCCGTGGAACGTCGAACCGGTCGAGGCTCCGGCCGTCACCGACGATCTCTTCGGTGTCGTGCCGACGGATTCCCGGACGCCCTACGACGTCCGCGAGGTCATCGCACGGGTCGTCGACGGCTCGAAGTTCCAGGAGTTCAAGAAGGAGTACGGCACCACGCTGGTGACCGGCTTCGCGCGCATTCACGGCCACCCGGTCGGGATCGTCGCCAACAACGGCATCCTGTTCGGCGAGTCCGCGGTCAAGGGCGCGCACTTCATCCAGCTGTGCGACAAGCGGTCCATCCCGCTGGTGTTCCTGCAGAACATCACCGGGTTCATGGTCGGCCGCGAGTACGAGGCGGGCGGCATCGCCAAGCACGGCGCCAAGATGGTCACCGCGGTGGCCTGCGCTCGGGTGCCGAAGTTCACCGTGATCATCGGTGGCAGCTTCGGTGCCGGCAACTACTCGATGTGCGGCCGGGCGTACTCGCCGCGCTTCCTGTGGATGTGGCCGAACGCGCGCATCTCCGTGATGGGTGGCGAGCAGGCTGCGTCCGTTCTCGCGACCGTGCGCCGTGACCAGCTCGGCGACGAGTGGTCGGCGGAGGACGAGGAGGCGTTCAAGGCGCCGATCCGTCAGCAGTACGAGGACCAGGGCAACCCGTACTACTCGACCGCGCGGCTGTGGGACGACGGCGTGATCGACCCGCGCGACACCCGCATGGTGCTCGGGCTGGCGTTGTCGGCTGCCGCCAACGCCCCCATCGACGATGTTTCCTACGGCGTCTTCCGGATGTGATCATGTTCGACAGCGTTCTGGTGGCGAACCGCGGGGAGATCGCGGTCAGGGTGATCCGCGCGTTGCGGTCGCTCGGGATCCGTTCCGTCGCCGTGTACTCCGACGCGGACGCCGATGCGTTGCACGTCCGGCTGGCCGACGAGGCCGTGCGGATCGGGCCCGCGGCGGCTCGTGACTCGTACCTGTCCATCGAGAAGATCGTTCAAGCGGCCATTTCGACCGGAGCGCAGGCGATTCACCCGGGTTACGGCTTCCTGGCCGAGAACACGGCTTTCGCGGCGGCTTGTGACGCTGCTGGTGTGGTGTTCGTCGGGCCGCCCGCTTCGGCGATCGACGCGATGGGCGACAAGATCCGCGCGAAGCTGACCGTGTCCGCGGCCGGTGTGCCTGTCGTTCCTGGGCGCACCAAGGAAGGCATGTCCGACGACGAGATCGTCGACGCGGCCCTGGAGATCGGCTTTCCGGTGCTGCTCAAGCCTTCCGCCGGTGGTGGCGGCAAGGGCATGCGGCTGGTGCACGAAGAAGCCTTGCTGCGCGAGGCGATCGAGTCGGCCCGGCGGGAGGCGCGCGGGTCGTTCGGTGACGACACGCTGCTGATCGAGCGGTTCATCACGAACCCGCGGCACATCGAGATCCAGGTGCTGGCGGACTCGCACGGCAACGTGATCCACCTCGGTGAACGCGAGTGCAGCCTGCAGCGGCGGCATCAGAAGATCATCGAGGAGGCGCCGTCGCCGTTCCTCACGCCCGAGATGCGCGAGGCGATGGGTGCTGCCGCGGTCGACGCGGCGAAGTCCTGCGGCTATGTCGGTGCGGGCACTGTCGAGTTCATCGTGGACGGTGCGACCGGCGACTACTTCTTCATGGAGATGAACACCCGGTTGCAGGTCGAGCACCCGGTGACCGAGATGGTCACCGGCGTCGACCTGGTCGAGTGGCAGCTCCGCGTGGCCTCCGGCGAGGTGCTGGACCTTTCCGTTGAGCTGACCGGACATTCGGTCGAGGCTCGCGTGTACGCCGAGGACCCGGCGCGCGGCTTCCTGCCGACCGGCGGCCGGGTGCTGGCGCTCAGCGAGCCCACCTCGGTGCGCGTGGATTCCGGGCTGTACGAGGGACTTGTCGTCGGCTCGGACTACGACCCGATGCTCGCCAAGGTGATCGCGCACGGCCGCACGCGCGACGAAGCACTCAGGCGACTTGATCACGCACTGGGCCAGATGGTGCTGCTCGGCGTCACGACGAACATCCCGTTCCTGCGGGCACTTCTGCGTGACGAGGACGTTCGTGCGGGCGCGCTGGACACCGGTCTGGTGGAGCGGAAGCTCGACTCGCTCACCTCGGCCGAGATTCCGGACGAGGTGTACGTCGCGGCGGGTCTGGAGCGGTCGCTGGAGCCCCGTGGCGAGGACCCGTGGGACCAGCTGTCCGGCTGGCGCGTCGGCGAGCACGCGTGGACGACGTGGCGGATCAACGACGTCGACGTGCGGGTTCGTGGCGATGAAGTCGTTGTGGGTGCGGGAGAACCGGTCAAAGCCCGGGCTCGTCGGGAAGGCGCCGACCTGCTCGTCGGGGCGCGCCGGTACGCGATCGCCCGCGACGGCGACGTGCTCTGGCTCGGCCACGACGGCGCCTCCTGGGCGTTGACCGAGGCCGAGTTCCTGGTGGGCGCCTCCGGTGGCGCCGCCGCTTCGGGTGGTCCGGTGAAGTCGCCGATGCCCGGCACCGTGCTGGTGGTCCGCGCTCAGCAGGGCGACGAAGTGACCGCCGGTCAAGCGTTGTTCGTGGTCGAGGCCATGAAGATGGAGCACACCGTGACCGCACCGGTCGACGGCGTGCTCGCCGAAGTGAACGTGCAAGCAGGCCAGCAGGTCAAACTCGACCAGGTGCTGGCCCTCGTCGTCTCTCACGAGGAGTGACAGCAATGTTGGACTTCAGGCTCCCGAGCGAGTACGAGGACCTGCGCAAGACCGTCGAGGAGTTCGCCCGCGACGAGGTGGCCCCGGTCATCGGGGACTACTACGAGCGCGAGGCCTTCCCGTACCCGATCTTCGCCAAGATGGGGCAGATGGGCCTGTTCGGCCTGCCGTTCCCCGAGGAGTTCGGCGGCATGGGCGGCGACTACTTCGCCCTGTGCCTGACCCTGGAGGAGCTGGCGCGCGTCGACTCGTCCGTGGCGATCACGCTGGAGGCGGCGACGTCGCTGGGCGCGATGCCCGTCTACCGCTTCGGCACGGACGAGCAGAAGGCCGAGTGGCTGCCTTCGCTCACGTCCGGCGAGAAGCTCGGCGCGTTCGGCCTGACCGAGCCCGGCAGCGGTTCGGACGCGGGTGCTTTGGCCACCACCGCGCGCCTTGAAGGCGACGAGTGGGTCATCAACGGCACCAAGGCGTTCATCACCAACTCCGGCACGGACATCACCGGTCTGGTGACGGTCGCGGCGGTCACCGGCACGCTGCCGGACGGCCGCAAGGAGATCTCGTCGATCATCGTCCCGTCCGGCACGCCGGGCTTCACGGTGTCGAAGAAGTACTCCAAGGTCGGCTGGTGCGCCTCGGACACCCGTGAGCTGTCGTTCGCCGACTGCCGCGTGCCCGCCGCGAACCTGCTCGGCACCCGCGGCCGCGGGTTCGCCCAGTTCCTGCGCACGTTGGACGAGGGCCGCGTCGCGATCGCCGCGCTGTCCGTCGGCCTGGCACAGGGCTGTGTGGACGAGTCGGTGCGCTACGCCCACGAGCGCGAGACGTTCGGCGCGAAGATCGGGACGTATCAGGCGATCCAGTTCAAGATCGCCGAGATGGAGACCCGCGCGCACACCGCCCGCCTGGCCTACTACGAGGCCGCGTCCCGGATGCTGCGCGGGGAGCCGTTCAAGAAGCAGGCCGCGATCGCGAAGCTGGTGGCGTCCGAGGCGGCGATGGACAACGCCCGCGACGCCACGCAGATCTTCGGCGGCTACGGCTTCATGAACGAGTACCCGGTCGGCCGCTTCTACCGGGACGCCAAGATCCTGGAGATCGGCGAGGGCACCTCGGAAGTCCAGAAGATGCTGATCGCCCGCGAGCTCGGCCTCTAGAGCGGAGGTTGATGAGGGGAGCTTTCATAAACGTCAGGTTTGAGAAAGCTCCCTTCATCGACCTCAGAGCTTGGGGACCGCGCGGTCGATGATCGAGGCGAAGTCGGTGGACTTGGGGAGTGTGCCGAAGGCGTGGCCCCAGTCGCCGGCCAGGCGTGAGGTCAGGAAGGCGTCTGCGACTGCTGGGTGTCCGTGCTTGATGAGCAGGGCGGCCTGCAGGATCAGCGCCATGCGTTCGACCACTCGGCGCGCCTGCGACTCGTCCACGTCGGACAGGGCTGTGCCCAGTTCGTTGAGAGCCTTGTCGATGCGCGGGTCGACACCGCTGACGACGCTGAGGAACTCCTGCACCGACTCGGGTTCCTTCTTCATCGCGCGCAGCACGTCCAAAGCGGCGACGTTGCCCGAGCCCTCCCAGATCGACATCAGCGGTGACTCGCGGAACAGTCGCGGCATCCCGCTGTCCTCGATGTAACCGTTGCCGCCCAGGCACTCCAGTGCCTCGGCCGCGTGTGCCGGCCCGCGCTTGCACACCCAGTACTTGGTGACCGCGAGCCCGAGCCGCGGCCGGGTGGCGGCCAGCCACATCGCTGCCGTCGTGGCTGCCTCGGACTCGACAGCCAGGTCCGCCAGCACGTTCCGCATCGCGGGTTGGTCGATCAGGTAGCTCCCGAACGCCTTGCGGTGTGCGGCGTGGTGCGCTGCCTGCCTCAAACCCGCCCGCATGCCCGCTGCTGAACCGAGAACGCAGTCGAGCCGGGTCGTGTTGACCATCTCGATGATCGTCCGCACGCCGCGGCCCTCGTCGCCGACGCGCCACGCGAACGCCTGGTCGTACTCGATCTCGGCGGACGCGTTGGACCTGTTGCCCAGCTTGTCCTTGAGCCGCTGCAGGAAGAACCGGTTGCGCGTGCCGTCCGGCAGCACCCGCGGCACCAGGAAACAGGTGAGCCCGCCGGGTGCCTGCGCCAAGGTGAGAAACACGTCGGACATCGGCGCCGACGTGAACCATTTGTGCCCGGTCAACACATATCCGTCGTCGACGGGCTGGGCAGTTGTCGTGTTCGCACGGACGTCCGAGCCGCCCTGCTTCTCGGTCATCGACATGCCGGCGATCAGGCCCTGCTTGGTGAGAGGTGCCCTGAGGCCGAAGTCGTAGTTCCGGATGGTGAGAAGCGGTTCGTAGATTTCGGCCAGTTCCGGCTGGACGCGCAAAGCGGGCACAGCCGCATAAGTCATCGAAATCGGACAGCCGTGGCCGGCCTCCACTTGCGACCACACGTAGAACTTGGCGGCACGCTCCACATGGCCACCGTCGACATAGGCGTGCAACCCGTGCGAAACAGCCACGTTCATCAGGTCGTGCCAGGCGGGGTGGAACTCGACCTCGTCGATCCGGTTCCCGTACCGGTCGTGCGTGCGCAGGACCGGCGGATACGTGTTCGCGAGCCGTCCTCGCTCCTGCCACTCCTCGCTGCCCGCGAGCTTGCCCAACGAGTGCAGTTCGGCGTCGTCGACCCAGCTGAGCAGGGCAGGATCGTCCGCGACGTCGTGACCGCTCAGCGGCGGAACCTGGTTGGTCACCTCGTGCGTAGCCATGTCCCGCACGCTACTACTGGTAAGTAACTTTCGGCAGGGTGTGATGAAAGATCGCTGGCCCATTCGGGCTTTTGGGCGTGCCAACGGCGCTGACGAGGAATAACGTCGTTCTGGTGAGTGACCATGGGCACAGCACGGCCGTTGCTGCGTTGACCGCGCAGTACGCCGCTATGCGCGAAGGTGCGCCGGTGCGGCTCGCGAAGAAGACGTCGAACCTCTTCCGGTTTCGCGCCGAGCAGTCGGGCGGGTTGGACGTCGGCAGGTTCGACCGGGTGCTGGCGGTGGACCCGGTCGGACGCACCGCGCAGGTACAGGGCATGACGACCTACGAGAACCTCGTCGCCGCAACGCTGCGCCACGGCCTGATGCCGCTGGTCGTGCCGCAGCTCAAGACGATCACGATCGGTGGCGCGGTGGCGGGGCTGGGCATCGAGTCCACGTCCTTCCGCAACGGACTGCCGCACGAGTCGGTGCGGGAGTTGGAGATCCTGACCGGCGACGGCGAGGTCGTGATCGCCAAACCGGACGACGACCTGTTCCGCGCGTTCCCCAACTCCTACGGGACGCTGGGTTACGCGCTGCGGCTGGAGATCGAGCTGGAACCGGTGCGCCAGTACGTCCGGCTGCGGCACGTGCCCTTCGGTTCTTTCGCCGAGTGCGCTGCCGTGATCGAGGAGGTGTGTTCGGACGGTTCGGCGGACTTCGTCGACGGCACGGTGTTCTCGCGCGGCGAGATGTACCTGACGTTGGGGCACTACGCCGACATCGCGCCGTACACGTCGGACTACACCGGCAACCAGATCTACTACCGGTCCATCCAGAAACGCCGCACGGACCACCTGACGATCCACGACTACCTGTGGCGCTGGGACACCGACTGGTTCTGGTGCTCGCGCGCGTTCGGTGCGCAGAACCCGGTGGTGCGGCGGTTGTGGCCGAAGCGCTACCTGCGTTCGGACGTGTACCGCAAGCTAGTGGCCAAGCATCGGCAGTTGAGGCCGCGGGTCGACGTCGAACCGGTGATCCAGGACGTGGAGATCCCGGTCGGCGCGCTGGCCGACTTCCTGGACTTCTTCGACCGCGAGATCGGCATCGCGCCGGTGTGGCTGTGCCCGGTTCGCCTGCGCGACACCACGGGCTGGCCGCTGTACCCGATGGACAAGGACACGTTGTACGTCAACGTCGGGTTCTGGTCCGAGGTCCCGGTGCGGCCGGGGGAGAAGATGGGTGACCGCAACCGGCTGATCGAGCGCGAGGTGGCGCGGCTGGGCGGGCACAAGTCGCTGTACTCGGACTCCTACTACGAGGAGGACGAGTTCTGGCGGCACTACAACGGTTCGCACTACCGGTCCGTGAAGAGCCGGTACGACCAGACGAACCGCTTGCCGGATCTGTACGCCAAGTGTGTCAGGGGACGATGAATGCGGTTGGCCTCCATTTTCCAGCGCATCACAGGTGGCAGCGACGTTCGCTTCCAGGCCTACGACGGCAGTACCGCCGGGCCGAGCGCGGCCTCGGTGTCCATCGACATCAAAACACCGGAAGCCTTGTCCTACCTGGCTTCCGCACCGGGTGAGCTCGGCCTGGCCCGCGCCTACGTGACCGGTCACCTGGAGATCCTCGGCGACGTGCACGCCGGCCTCTCCCAGCTGTCCGAGTTCTCCCTGCGCGAGCTCCCGTGGCTGCAACGGGTGGAGCTGCTGCGGTTCCTGGGCCGGATTCGCCTGTCGCACAAGGTGACCCCGCCGCCGCAGGAGACCAGGCTGCACGGCCTGCGCCACTCCAAGGCGCGCGACCAGGCCGCCATCGCCCACCACTACGACGTGTCGAACCAGTTCTACGAGTGGATCCTCGGTCCGTCGATGGCCTACACCTGCGCGGTGTACCCGTCACTGGAGTCCACTTTGGAGGAGGCCCAGTTCGCCAAGCACGATCTCGTGGCGCGCAAGCTGGGCCTTCGCTCCGGCATGAGGCTGCTGGACGTCGGCTGCGGCTGGGGCGGCATGGTCATGCACGCGGCCCGTGAGTACGGCGTGCGGGCGATCGGTGTGACGCTTTCTCGCAACCAGGCGGAATGGGCTCAGAAAGCCATTGTCGAGGCCGGTTTGTCGGACCTGGCCGAGGTTCGGCATCTCGACTACCGCGACGTGCGGGAAACCGGATTCGACGCGGTGTCGTCCATCGGCCTGACCGAGCACATCGGCAAGGCTCAGCTGCCCGCGTACTTCAAGTCGTTGTACGGGAAGCTGAAGCCGGGCGGCCGGCTGCTGAACCACTGCATCACCCGGCCGAACAACAAGGAGAAGGCGTTGTCCGGCCCGTTCATCAACCGGTACGTGTTCCCGGACGGTGAGTTGGTCGGGCCCGGTCACATCGTGTCGCAGATGCACGACACCGGGTTCGAGGTGCGGCACGAGGAGAACATCCGCGAGCATTACGCGCTGACTCTCGCGGCCTGGAGCCGCAACCTGGACGCGCACTGGGAAGAGGCCGTGGAGGAGGTCGGGGAGGCACGGGCACGGGTGTGGCGGCTGTACCTGGCGGCGTCGCGGCTCGGGTTCGACCGCAACAACATCCAGCTGCACCAGGTGCTCGGGGTGAAGCTGGACGGAACCAAGTCGCACATGCCGTTGCGCCCGGACTGGCTGTCCTGACGGAAGGCGGGCGGCTCGTCGCCGCCCGCCTCGCACTCGCAGCGCTTTTGCTAAGGAGCCGGCACGGGGAACGCCGCCGGGCTGCGCCGCCCGTTCGCCCCGATCGCCCGCACCCCGAAGAACACGTTGTCCTTCGACAGGTCCACGGTGTGCGCGTTCACGGGGCCGAGCGGAATCCGGTGCGTCCAGTCCGCCGCCTCGGTGGGCCGCCACACCACCTCGTACCCCGCGGCCGTCGGGTCCGCGTCCCACACCAGGTCCGTCTCGTTCGTCAGCCGGTTGGTGCGGATGCGGACGTTGCGCGGCGTGCCGGGTGCGGTGGCGAGCGACCACAGCGTGGCGGCGTTCACGCGCGCGACGCCGGCCATGTACTTGAAGTCGCAGAACTCGGGCAGGTCGCCGTACTGCACGCCGTTCTCCACGCGGACGTTCTGGTGCTGGTGCGCGTAGTCCTCGTGCGGTTCGGTGAAGCGTGCGGCCGGGAAGCCCTTCTCCAGGAACGGGATGTGGTCGCCGCCGCGCAGGTAGCGGTCGCGCCGGTAGATCACCTCGACGGTCATGCCGGTGCCCGCGAGGTCCGTGACGAACCGGGCCAGCTGCCGTGACGGCGAGTCGTTCTCACCGCCGACCGAACGCCGGATCGCGGCCTGCTCCGGGGTTTCCGAGGTGGGCACGCCTTCCGCGAACAGCCGGACGATGTTGGCGGCTTCCGGAGGTGCGGCGCCGACGATGTCGTTGGTGAACATCCCCTGCACGCCGGCGAGCGTCGAGGCCAGGTGCGCCGAGCCGTAGAGCCCCTGCTCCTCACCGGCCACCGCCGCGAAGATGATCGTGGCGTCCACTTCCCGCGTGGCCAGCACTCGGGCGATCTCCATGACCGCCGCCACCCCGGACGCGTCGTCGTCGGCCCCCGGAGCGTCGCTGACGGCGTCCAACGGATCGGAGGCGCGCGAGTCGTAGTGCCCGGACACCACGTAGATCCGCGACGGGTCCTTCGAGCCTCTCAAAGTCGCCAGGACGTTGGTGATGGGCGTCGCCACCGGAACCCGCGGCGACGGTGGCTGCACGAACGTCTGCAGCTCGACGGAGAGCTTGCCGGGGTAGGACCTGAGTTCGCGGAAGATCCAGTCCCGCGCGGCCCCGATGCCGCGCACCGGGTCGGTCTGGCTGGACAGCGTGTGGCGGGTGCCGAACGACACCAGCTTGCGCACCGTCGCCTCGATCCGCCGCTGGTCGATCTCGGTGAGGATCCGCCGCAGCTCCCGGTCGGGTTGCTGCTGGGGGGTGCGGCGACCAGGGCCGGTCGGCCAGTCAGGGGTAGCCGCGGAAGGTGCACTGGTCGGGGAAACGGCCGCGGCCGCGGGGCTGAGAGCCGCCGCGGCCATGAACTGTCGTCGACTGGGCATCACCCCGGTCTAGACCCGGAACGCAGGCCCGCACAAGGTCCTAGCTGAGCTTGTCGACGATCTGCTTCGCCGTGTTGGACGGGATCGCGAACCCGATTCCCACGCTCCCGGCCTCACCACTGCTCGACGCCGGCGAGTAGATCGCCGAGTTGATGCCGATCAGCTCACCGGCCGCGTTCACCAGCGCGCCGCCGGAGTTGCCGGGGTTGATCGACGCGTCGGTCTGGATCGCCTGGTACGAAACGGAAGACGCGCGGCGGCTCTCGCCCGGCACGGTCACCTTGCGGTCCAGCGCGGAGACGATGCCGGTCGTCACGGTGCCCTGCAGGCCCGACGGCGAGCCGATGGCCATCACCGCGTCGCCGACCTTGACGGAACCGGAGTCGGCCCACTTGATCGGCGTGAGGCCGGAGACGCCGGAGGCCTTGATGACGGCCAGGTCCGAGGACGGGTCGGTCGCCACGACGGTGGCGGGGACCTGACGGCCGTCGTTCAGCGTCACGGTCAGCTGGCCACCGGAGGCCGCGACGACGTGGTTGTTCGTGAGGATCTGGCCGTCAGCGGTCAGGATCACGCCGGAGCCGAGGCCGTTCGGGAGGTTGACCTGCACCACCGAGGGCAGCACGGACGAGGCGACGGCGGACCAGTCCAAAGTGGACGTGTTCGAGACCGTCTGCGCGGACACGGAGGAAGAAGCCGGCGGGGTCGAGTCCGGCGACGCGATGACCGCGCCCGTCACACCCCCGAACAAACCGGCGACGAGTGCCGCCGCGGTGAGCATCGGGGCCGTGCGGCGCCAGAACTTCGGCGCCGGGGTAACGGCGGGCTGCGGTTCCACCAGTGACCCGCTCATGGCGGGGAAGCTCTGCTCGGTCATGGCTCCACGATGGACCGCCATCATGTGAGCAACCTGTGGGCCAAGCCAAAAAAACCCTGATAAGAACTAGCTGAGAAGGAGCGTCGAGACGTCCGAGGCCAGCAGCGGCGGCCCGAAGTGCGGCCCCTGCCCGCCCGTGACGCCCAGCGACGCCAGCCGCGCGGCCTCGGCGTCGGTGCGCACGTCCTCGGCGTAGAGCGGCAGCCGCAGGATCGACGCCCACTGCAGCAGCGCGACCGACGCGCTCTCGTCGACGCGGTTCGCCCCGGAGTCGAGCCCGTGCACCACGGCGCCGGTGAACTTCACGCCGCTCAACGGCAGCAGCCGCAGCCGGTCGACCCCGACGTTGCCGCCGTTCACCTGGTCCAGCACCAGGCCGACGCCGCGTTCGGCCAGGATCGTCAGCTCCTCCATCTGCTCGTCGTTCAGCAACGCCGGCAGGCGCTCGTGCAGCTCGAAGCGCAACAACGAAGCGGGCAACCCGGTCCGGTCCAGCACGCGGGCGACCTCGGCGACCAGTTCGGGCTCCTGGCACAACCGCGGCGGCAGGTCGAAGGCGAGCACCGGCGTGGCAGACCCCAGCACCGAGTACCACGACGCAGCCTGCGCGCACGCCTCCGAAAGCGCCCAGTGCACGAGCCGGACGATCATGCCGTTGGCGGAGGACTGGTCCATGAACATGTTGGGGCACAACACCCCGTGCACCGGGTGGTGCCAGACGATCTTCGCCTCGAGGGCCATCATCGAACCGTCGGTCAGCGAGTACACGGGCAGGTAGTCGACCCGGAACTGACCCTCCTCCAGCGCACCGGGGATCGACGCGGCGAGCGCGTAGCTCTCCTTGTCGCGCAGGTCCCGGTCCTTGTCGTACAACGCCCACTGCGCCTTGCCGTCGCGCTTCGCCCAGCCGACGGTGACGTCCGCCGCGCGCAACAGGTCCACCGCGTCGCCACCACGAGCCGCCCGCGCCACGATGCCGACCGACGTCGTCACGCCGACGCCGTGCGAGCCGATCCAGATCGGCTCCTCCAGCCGCGCGGTGAACTCCTCGACCAGCGCGATCACGCCCAGCACGTCGCGCGGGTCCTTGATCAGCACGCCGAACTCGTCCTCGCCGATCCGCGCGACCTTGCCGACCTCGGAGAACACCGCCCGCAGGTGCGTCGCGACCTGGTTCAGCACCCGGTTGCCCGCCTCGTGCCCGAACGCGTCGTTCACGCCGCGGAACCCGTCGATGTCGACCTGCACCAGTGCCAACGCCTCCGGACCTTTGGTGCCGACCGCGCCCTCCAGCCAGCCGAGGAACTGCGCGCGGTTCGGCAGGCCGGTCTGCATGTCGTTGAGGCTCTGCCGCACGAGCTGCGTCTGCAGCGCGCGCATCTCGTTCATGTTCTCGATCATCGTCACGAAGTACGGCGGCGCGTTCTCCTCCTCACGCACCAGCGAGATCGCCATGTGCGTCTGGATCGTCTCGCCGTCGCTGCGGATCATCCGCTTCTCGACCCTGATGTGGTCGAGGTCGGTCGTGATCAACGTCTGGCCGATCTCCCGCAGCGCCTCGCGGTCGTCCGGGTGCGCGAGCTCGCGGCCGGTGATCTTGCGCATGTCCTCGCGCTTGTAGTCGAGCATCGTCAGCAACGCCTCGTTGACGTCGATGATCTTGCCCTCGAGATCGACGACCACGATCGGGAACGCGGAGCTCTGGAAGATCGCCCGGAACTTCGCCTCGCTCGCCCGGACGGCGTTCTCCGCGCGGCGCATCGTGTTGATCGCGGCCGTGCGGCTGATCTCCTGCTGGTCGAGCGTGCGGTCGCGCAGCCCCTCCGCGTACCCGGCGGCGAGCGCGGCCAACTGGCCCGGGGTGAGCAGCTCGTGCTCACCGAGGTAGGAGAGCGACTGCTCCAGCGTCGCCGAGGAGATGAAGTCGTGCTCGACCATCGACCGGCCGACCTGCCGAGCGTCGTCCACGCCACCACCGAGCAACTGCTCGACGTAGCCGCCGAGCAGTTGCTGGAGTTTCTCGCGGGTGAGGTTCGCGAGGAGGGTGGTGGAGATCATCGCTGCCCAGTGGACGGCGTGCTCTCGGCTGTCGACCATGTTCATTCAGCTCAGGTGGCCATTCGTGGGGACCGGTGTGATCTGCTGATCGATCGTCGGACGCCAATCGATACGCCTGCGCAACCCACTTCCGCCAGATTCGGTCGAACGGGTGACATCCCCGCGCGGTACCACCACCGGGTGTGGGTCCAACGAAACAGCTTACTGATCACGACTGGCCTGTCCAACCGAACCCGGAATCCCGGTCACGAATGACTGGATCGGCGACGAATTCACTCGTTTGAACTAATGAATCACCTTCTCGAACGGGAGCGGACCTATTGTCAGTGGGTCTGTATCAACGTCGAACAACGGCGTGTAGCCCGTCGCCAGGTACAAAGCTTTCGCCTCTGGCTGCCGCGGCCCGGTGGTGAGGTAGACGCGGCGGTAGCCGAACGCCAGCGCCTCCTTCTCCAGTTCTTCCACGACCCGGCGGGCCAGGCCGCGCCGGCGATGGCGTGAATGCGTCCAGATCCGCTTCAGCTCCGCCGTCTCGTCGTCGAAGCGTTTGAACGCCCCGCCCGCGACGGCTTCTCCGGCCTCCATGAGCAGCAGGAACTGCCCGTGCGGTGGCTCGAACACGTCCGCCGCCCGCTGCATCTCCTCTGCGCCACTTGGCCCGTAACGAGTCGTGTACTCGTACGTCAGCTCAGCGACCAACGGCGCCGCGTCCGGATCCGACTGCCGGACGCGGCGCACTTCGAGAGTGGTCATGCGGCCTTGGCCCGGTCCCGCTTCGCGACCTCTTCGCGCACAAGGGGAATCACGTACCGGCCGAAGTCGATCGCGTCGTCCAGCAGGTCGTATCCGCGTGCCGACAGGATGTCCACGCCGAGGTCGTAGTAGTCCAGCAATGCCTGCGCGACCGTCTCCGGAGTGCCGACGAGCGCGTTGGAGTTGCCCGCACCGCCGGTCGCCTTCGCGGTGGGCGTCCACAGTGCGCGGTCGAATCGCTCACCGCGTTCCGCGACGGCCAGAAGTCGTTGCGAGCCGGTGTTCTCCGGGTTCGTCAGCGAATGCCGCCGGCTCAACGGCCCGCCGGCTTTCCGCGCCTCGATCCGCTCGACCGTCCGATGGGCCTTCTCCCAGGCCAGTTCCTCGGTCGGCGCGATGATCGGCCGGAACGCGACCTGGATTCTCGGCACGTCCTTGCGCCCGGCGTCCTTCGCGGCCTGCTTGACGGACTCGATCTGCTGCGCGGTTTCAGCCAAAGGCTCGCCCCAGAGGCAGAAGATGTCCGCTTCCGCACCACCCGCGGCATATGCGGCGGGAGAGGAACCGCCGAACGACACGCCCGGACGTGGTTGCTGCACCGGGAAGACGTCGCTCACGAAGTCCGCGAACTGGTAGTGCTCACCGTCGTGGTCGAAGGCGGACCTGCTGGTCCAGGCCTTCTTGACGATCTGGATGTACTCGCGCGTGCGGCTGTAGCGCTGGTCCTTCGTCAGGTAGTCGCCCTCGCGCTGCTGCTCGTGGTCGGTGCCGCCGGTGATGAAGTGCACCGTGATCCGGCCGTCGCTGATCTGGTCCAGCGTCGCGAACGTCTTGGCGGCGAACGTCGGGTAGGAGACGTTCGGCCGGTGCGCCAGCAGGATCTGCAGCTTGTCGAGCTTCGAGGCGAGATAGGCCGCTGCCGAGGCGGGTTCCGGCGCGCCAGAGCCGTACGCGAACAGCACGCGGTCCCACCCGTGCTCCTCGTGCGCCCGAGCGAGCCTGAGCGTGTAGTCCTTGTCGAACGCCCCACCCGACCGCGGCGTCGTCTCCGACCCGTCGTTCGTGGCTGCGATCCCGAGAAACTCAACTGGCATGGCCGATTCCCCAGAGTTGGTAGGAGATTTAGGGGTGCGTTGAGGGAGACGCCCTTCGAGTGCACACCTGGTGCCGGCTCGTCGCAACGGTGTCCACAGAGCGGGATTTGCTTGCACGCGCGGGGTACTGTGGTGGTGTTCGCGTTGAGGGGCGCGGCTCGTTTCTCGTTGCCCTCCAACGGAAAGACGCGCATGCGCTCACTCGTCGTCATCGGCGGCGGTCCTCGTGCCGCCGGCCTGCTCGAACGCATTGCCGCCCAATCGCCGACGCTGGACCTGGCCGTGCACGTCATCGACCCCTTCCCACCTGGTGCGGGACGGGTGTGGCGGCACGCGCAGTCACCGTTGCTGCGGATGAACTCCATGGCCGAGGACGTGACGGTCTTCACCGACTCGTCGTTCGACGGCGTCGGTCCGGTTCGCCCCGGCCCGTCGCTGGCGGAGTGGGGTGACGTCGACCCGGCGTCGTTCCCGTCCCGTCAGGTGCAGAGCAGGTACCTCGCGTGGTTCTTCGACCACGTAAGGGAATCTCTGCCTCCGAACATCTCGGTGACCGTGCATTCCGCGCGTGCGTTGAAGGTCGTCGGCAACTGGGTGTGGCTGGACAGCGGGGAGTCGCTCCAGGCGGACGTTCTGGTCCTGGCGCTGGGGCACCTCGACGCCGAACCGGAGCCAGAGCACCGCAAGCTCGCCGAGCACGCCGCGGAGCACGGCCTGGTCTACGTGCCGCCGCTGTACTCCGCCGACGCGGATCTCTCCGAGGTCGCGGGAGACGTGGTGCTGCGCGGGTTCGGGCTCGCGTTCATCGACCTGATGGTGCTGCTGACCGAGGGCCGTGGTGGCAGGTACGAGCGCGTTGACGACTTGTTGCGTTATGTGCCTTCAGGTTTGGAGCCGCGGTTGTTCGTGGGCTCACGGCGTGGCGTGCCGTACCACTCGAAGACCGGCTATCGGCTGCAGGGAACCAGGCCGTCCTTGCCGCACTTCTTCGTCGCGTCGGACTTGAACCGCGACTTGGACTTCCGCGCGGACGTGTGGCCGTTGATGGCCAAGGAGATCGCGTGGGGCTACTACCACGAGCTCTTCACCGGCCATCCCGGTCTGGTGCGGATGCCGTTCGTCGAGTTCGCCACGTCGTTCGCCGGTTTGGACTGGTACAGCGACGAAATGCGCTCGTTGGAGCTGCTGGCGGTGCCCGACCCGGCCGACCGCATCGACTTCGAACGGCTGGACCGCCCGCTGACCGGCCTGACCTTCGCGTCCGGCGAGGAGTTCCAGGACTACCTGCGCGCCTACATCGAGGCGGACGTGACCCGCCGCTCCGATCCCCGGCACAGCGCGGATCTGGGCGCTTTCCTGGCCCTGCTGTCGGTCTACGGGCAGATGGCCCAGGTGATGCCGCACGACGGCTGGTGGCACGGTTACTTCAGCTACCTCGCCTCCGGTCCTCCACCGGACCGGCTGGAGGAGTTGCTGGCGTTGTCCCGCGCGGGAATCGTGCGGTTCGTCGGCGCGGACATGTGGGTGGAGGCGGTCAGCGGGGCGTTCCTGGCGGGCAGTCCGACCACGCCCGACGTGGTGCGCGCCAACGGTTTGGTCGAGGCGCGCCTGCCCACGCACGCGTTGTCCCGCACGGCTGATCCGGTGCTGCAGTCGTTGCGCGCGGTCGGTGACGTCTCCGAGGACGACGCCGGGCTCGTGCGGGTGTCGCCGGAAGGACGCCTGATCAACGAGCGCGGCGAGGAGGACCCGGCGCGGTTCGCCGTCGGGCCTTATACGACGGGAAAGGCGTTCGCGGCCTTCGCGCGGCCGCACACCAACGCGCCGGCGTTCCGGCAGAACGACGTGCTGGCCCGGGAGATCCTGAAGGTGTTAGGCGACTGAGGTGTAGCGCCCCTGGTGCCGCACCAGGGGCGTGGCGATGTCGGCGTGCGTGATGTCCAGCGGCTCGCCGACGAGCGCGATGTGATCCCCGACCACGATCCTGCGCGCGGTCCGGCACCGCAGCCGCACCGGCGCGTCCAGCAGCCACGGCACGCCGTCCTCGTCTGGCTGCCAACGGGTCTCGGCGCCGAACCGGTCGACGTTCTTGGTGGCGAACAGGTCCGCGAGCCCGGTCTGGCCCGCGTCCAGCAGGTGCACGGAGAACAAAGGCGCGGTTCGCAGCACCGGCCACACCGAAGCGCCTTCGCCGATCCACACGACGACGAGAGGCGGCTCGAAGGACGCCGAGGTGAACGACGACACGGTGGTGCCGACAGGTCCGTCGGGCCCGGCCGCCGTGACGATCGTGACGGCTTGAGCGTGGTGCCTCAACGCGTTGCGCAGCTGTTCCTTCATCGCAGCACCTTCAGGGAGTCCAGGTCGAAGTCGGTGACGTCGGCGGGCAGCGAGGCCTCGTTGAGGAACACCGCCTGCGGGACAACAGCACCCAGCTCGGCCAGCACCGGCCGCAAGTGCACCTCGACGGCCAGCGCGTGCTTGTCGGACGCGGCGATCTGCAGCGGCACGACGATCTTGCCGCGCAGCCATCCCGACGGCGCCTGGTCCAGCACGGCCTTCAGCAGCCCGGTGTACGCGGCCTTGTACGTCGGCGTGGCGATCACCAGCACGTCCGCCTGGCCCAGCGTCTCCAGCGCGGCCTTGATCGTGTCCGGTTGCGTGAACACGGCCGGTGCCAGCTCCGCAGCCTCCACCACAGGTCCCTCGACGGGCACGCCCAGCGTCGAGGCGAGGGCCTCGCGCAGGGCCAGGGCCGCCTGCAGCGTGCGCGAGGCGGGCCGCGGGTTGCCGACCAGAACACCGATCTGCGTCATGCCTCCAGCACAGCCGCAAGCCGGGAGACCGTCAACCCGCGTCCACCACGCGAGATCAGTACAAAATCTCTTTCGCGACCCACGAGTTGATGGCATCGACCCGCGCGTAGATCGCCGGGTGGTCCGGCCGCGCACAGCCGTCGCCCTTCGACACCAGACCGATGAGCTTGCCGCCCGCGACGAACGGGCCGCCCGAGTCACCGTTGCAGGCGTCGATCCCGCCTTCCTGATGACCGCCGCACAGCATGCTCTTGTTCTCGTAGAAGTCGTTGCCCTCGTCGTCCTTGCCCCAGAACACGCGGCACGTCTCGTCTTCGAGGATCGGGATCGACGCCTTCATCAGGTAGCCGTTGGTGCTGCCGCCCTCTTTGACCGCACCCCAGCCCATCACCGTGGCCGACTTGCCGGGCTTGTACAGACCGCGATCGGCCGCGCCGGCCATCTTGATCGGCTTCTGCTTCAGCGAACGGTCGAGCGTGAGCACGGCGGAGTCGAAGGAGATGCCGTCGTACTTGGGATTGATGACGATCTTCGTGAGCTTCGCGACCACGCCCTCGTCGGTGCTGTGCACGTTCTCGCGGCCGGCCACGACCACGCGCTTGGTCAACGGGATCGGCTTCGGCCCGGTCACACCCTCGTCGACGCAGTGCGCGGCGGTGAGGATCTTGTTCGGCGCCACGATCACACCGGTGCAGTGCGGATCGCGCGTGTCGGCCGGAGGTGCCAGGTACACCGCGAACGGGTTGTCCTTGATGGACGCTCGCGTGCCGCCGACGACCAGGACCGACGGATCCGCGACCGCCGTGCCCGCCATCGCGAGCACGAGCAGGCCCGTCGCGATTCCACCTCGTAAAAGCATTCGCCGTTCCTTCCGCGGGGGAACTTCGGTTACGCGGCGAGGAACGGCGGATGATTCGTCTCAGTTCGGCTCTGTAACTTAGGAAACGGCATCGGCCGCGGAACGACCGGCGACCCGTCCGGAGAACAGGCAGCCGCCGAGGAAAGTTCCTTCCAGCGCGCGGTATCCGTGCACACCACCGCCACCGAAGCCGGCGGCCTCACCGGCGGCGTAGAGGCCTGGCAGCACCTCGCCGGAGCTGTCGAGCACCCGCGACGACAGGTCGGTGTGCAGGCCTCCCAACGTCTTCCGGGTGATCACCGACAGCCGGACGGCGATCAGCGGCCCGGCCTTGGGGTCCAGCAACCGGTGCGGCTCGACGACGCGGATCAGCTTGTCCGTGAGGAAGTGCCGGGCCGCGCGGATCGCGTTGACCTGCATGTCCTTGCCCAGCCCTGAAGTCACCTGCCGGTCGCGCTCGACGATGATCTTTTCCAGCGCGGCCGCGTCGATCCGCGAGTCGCCGGTCAACGCGTTCATGCCGCGCGCCAGGTCCGCGACCGTGCCGGCCTGGATGAACTCCTCGGACTTCTGCGCGAACGCCTCGACGGGCGCCACCGCACCCGGCAGCGCGCGTTTGAGCACCGCCCGCGTGTCCTTGCCGGTCAGGTCCGGGTTCTGCTCGGAGCCCGACAGCGCGAACTCCTTGCCGATGATCCTCTTGTTCAGCACGAACCACGAGTGCTCGTGGCCGTGCGTCGTGATGTGCTGCAACGAGCCCAGCGCGTCGAAGCCGGGGAACAGCGGGATCGGCAGCCGGTTGCCGTCCGCGTCGAGCCACAGCGGCGACGGGCCGGGCAGGATGCGGATGCCGTGCCTGCTCCACACCGGCGCGTAGTTCGCGATGCCCTCGGGGTAGTGCCACATGCGGTCGGCGTTGATGATCGACGCGCCGGCCTTCTGCGCGACCTCCATCATGTGCCCGTCCACGAAGTCCGGCACACCGGACAGCATGAACTTGGGCGGCGTGCCCATGCGCTCCGGCCAGTTCCTGCGCACCAGGTCGTGGTTGGCGCCGATGCCACCGGACGTGACGATCACGGCCTGCGCGTTGAGTGAGAAGTCGCCGACGACCGTGCGCGACGACGGTTCGGCGCGACTGACCGCGGACGGCTCCAGCACCTCGCCGGACACTCCGTCGCACACGCCGTTCGTGACGTTGATGCCGGTGACCCGGTGGCGGAACTTCAGCGTGACGAGCCCCTTCACCACACCCTCGCGCACCCGGCGCTCGAACGGCTCGACCACGCCCGGCCCGGTGCCCCAGGTGACGTGGAAGCGCGGCACCGAGTTGCCGTGGCCGCCTGCGAGGTAGCCGCCGCGTTCTGCCCACTGCACGAACGGGAACCAGCGCACCCCCATGTTGTGCAGCCAGCTTCGCTTCTCGCCGCTCGCGAAGTCCACATAGGCCTGCGCCCACAGCCGGGGCCAGTGGTCGCTGTCGCGGTCGAACTGCGCCGAGCCCATCCAGTCCTGCAGGGCGAGGTCGTGCGAGTCCCTGACCCGGAGCCTGCGCTGCTCCGGGGTGTCGACGAGGAACAACCCGCCGAACGACCACCACGCCTGGCCGCCGAGGGTCGCTTCCGGCTCCTGATCAAGGAGGATGACCTTGCGGCCCGCGTCCGCGAGCTCTGCGGTCGCGACGAGACCTGCGAGGCCCGCGCCGACGACGATGACATCCGCGTCATGTGCCATCGGCCGAGCATAGGTCCACCGCTGATCACGCACGAGACCTGAGCGATTTTCATATCTGGGGAGTTGTTTTTCGATGAGCTTTCGACCGGCTTCTGAGGTGGGCTTCAGCACCAAGACCACCCGGTTCGTGGCACCCGGCTCGGTGACGAACGGCGAGTTCGGCCTGTTCGAGTGGCGCATGGAGGCTCGCCAGCCCGGCGCGCGCCCGCACTTCCACAAGACCTTCTCCGAGTCGTTCTACGTGCTCGAAGGCGAGATCACGCTGTACGACGGCGACGAGTGGATCAAGGGCGGGGAGGGCGACTTCCTGTACGTGCCGCCGAACCGGCCGCACGCGTTCCGCAACGACAGCGACGCACCGGTGCGGATGCTGATCCTCTTCTCGCCCGGGATCGCCCGCGAGAACTTCTTCCTGGAGGTCGGTGCGGCCAAGGGGCTGGACCCGGAGGCGCTGGCGGCCTTCTACGCCCGCCACGACCAGTACAACCTGTAGGGGATGCCGCCGACCGCCACAACCAGAGAGGGGGGTTTCCGGTGTGCCGGCCGACGGCGGGTTGACCGCGGCGCGAGCACGCGACGCCTGCGGAAGGACTTTTCCAGCCTGGGGGTGCCGGATCGTCCTGGCGAGCAGCTCGAGCGCCCGCGGCCAACCACATTGTTGAACGTACAACCGGACCGCTGTGTTCCGGTCGGTTTTGACTGTGACACGGCTCAATTCCTTCAGGTTCGCTTCAGGTTCGGCCTGGGTATGTCACCTGGTGTGACGGATGAGCTGCCCACGATCACGAAACTCGCCGAACTGGTCGGCCTCCTGGGTGACGACGTCTACGTGCGCTGGTCGAAGGGACCCGACGCCGACGCCGCCTCGGTGTCACGCGACTCGTTGACCGGCGTGGAGCTGCCGGGCCTGTCCGCGAACCCGTTGCGCATCGAGCCGTGGTGGGGCGAGCGCTCGCACGAGCTGTGGGTGGCGCGCCGCCTCTTCGACTACCGCCACCTGCGTGACCTTCGCGGCCCGGACGTCTGCGCGTGGGTGCTGCGTGGCGCCGAGGTGGGCCGTGGGCCGGACAACGAGCCTCTGGTCCGTTGCCTCGAACCGCTGGCATGGGTGGCCGACACCGCGCTGGACGAGTGCATCGAGCTGGTCGACGCCCAGAACTCCGAGGAGTGGGGCCCGCTGGACCGCTCTAGCTGAGATCGTTGAGCTTGCGTTCCGCCGCCTTGCGAGCCTTCTCCGCCGCACTCGCGACCCTCTTGGCGTCCTCCAGCCGTTCCGCGGCCCGGTCGAACGCCCGCTGCGCCGCCAGCTGGTCCGCCTGCGCCTCCCCGAGCGCCTGTTCGGCCTCGTCCAGCGCCTGCTGCGCCTCGGCCCGCTTGCGCTCCTGCCGCTCCCGGCGCTTGCGGGCCAGCGCGTCCTCACCGTCCGGTTGAGCCGGCTCGGGCACCGGCAGCGCGAAGCCGAACCCCGAATATTCGAGCGGCTTCGTGAGATGCCCGGTGCGCACCTGCTCGGCCGACTCGGGATCGGACATCGCGGCCGTGAGCGTGTTCCGCACCTGCGTGACGGCGTCGTCCGCGAGCGGCCCGGTCAGCTCCAGCGTCCGGTAGACCAGCGTCTCCAGCAGCTCCTTGCGCTTGCGCCCGAGCTCGCGCATCGTCAGCTGCGCCGTGGAGAGCCCCAGCGCCTCCTCCAGGCCGTCCGGAGCGTCTCGGACCAGCCTGTTGACCGCCCACGCGCCCACCGTCGGCTTGCGCAGGTCCGCGATGGCCTTGGCGAGGTCCTTGTCGTCGGCCTGCTTGGCGGCGGCGTTGCGGGCCGCGGTGAACTCCTTCGGGGGCAGCCCGTAGAGCTCGTCGGCGACCGGCTTGAGGTCCATGCGCGCAAGGTAGCGCCTGATCAGCCTCCAGTCCCGCTGAATCGGCTCAACGAGCCGGGCGCGGCCCGCGTTGAAGAAGCCGGTACCCGAATCGGGTAAACAGGATGGGGAGATGCACACCAGGTGGAGATGGGTCCTGTTCGGGCTCGGCGGCGCGGTGGCCGCCAGCGGGCCGATCGCGATGGCGGGCGGCCCCTGGTACGGCTACGTCTTCGGCGGCCTGTGGGCGTTGATGGGCGGCACGGTCGCGTGGCGCAGTTTCCGGATGGGAACGAAGCTCACGTCCGACGGCATTACGTCGAACAGTCTCGACCGCGAGACCGCCATTCAGTGGTGCGATGTCCGAACAATCGAGCCCAAAAGACGTCGAAACCTGATCTTCTTCCACACGATCGCGCCGGCCGTCCGTCTGCACAACGGCACAGAGACGCTCACGGAGCTGAGTCTGCTCTCGATCAAAAAGGATTCAGTGCCCGAACGGACTGCTGGCCACGTCCAGCAACTCGAACGTGCGCTGAAAGCACACCGCACCACCTGCCCGACGTGTGGTGCGCAGCCGAAACCGGTCGCGACCAGCCAGGGCCTCGTCGCCTGCGTGCGGTCGAGATTGAAGTCGCTATTCGGCGGGAATAGCGATCAATCCATCGTCCGGTGAGCTCAGCCCGTTACACACCGGCAGTGTTCACCGTTGACGCAGACTTGACATTCCCCTCTATCAGCTCTTGACTGGAGGAGGACTGCTCGTTCTAAGGCGTTAAAGAAACGCGCAGCACTAAAAGTGTGCCCGTACAAGACGCTGAACAGTCCAATGTGGAACCACAAAATAGCCCGGTGAGACTATTGCCCCTCGCGAGGCGAAGAGATGCACTTCGGAGCACTCTTTACCCCACGAAGGGCACATGCGCCGTGAAGAACTGGAGACGCCGCACCGGAACGGTCTTGCTGACCGCGGTGTTGGGCACTGCCGGGCTCGGCTTCGCCGCCACCCCCGTCATCGCGCAGAACGCGCAGCAGGACAAGCCGGCCGCCGACAAGCAGCTGGACAAGCAGGACCGCGCGCTCGTCGACCAGGCCGCCCGTGAGGGCAAGCCGACCGTCGACCTGCTGGTCGCCGCCGAGGCCGGCAAGACCGACGCCGCGGTCAGCGAGCTGAAGGCGCTCGGCGCCACGGTCCAGAAGACCGAGAAGGACGTCGACTACGTCAAGGTCACCATCCCGCGCGACAACGCGGAGAAGGCGGCCAAGCTGAAGTCGGTCAACGCCGTGGACGTCGACGGCCTCATCGCCCTCGACGACCCGCGCCCGGACGGTGCGCAGCAGCCCGCCCCGCAGACGCCGCCGGGCGCGTCGACGCCGCGCACCAACCCGTACATGCCGACGCAGGACACGCAGGCGGCGCAGTTCGCCACCGCGCACCCGAAGTGGGACGGCCGCGGCACCACGATCGCCGTGATCGACTCCGGCATCGACCTGGACACCCCTGCCCTGCAGACGACCAGCACCGGTGAGCGCAAGATCGTCGACTGGTTCACGGCCAACAACCCGGCGTCCGGCGACGGCACCTGGGTCACCATGACCAAGACCGGCACCGTCGGCAAGTTCACCAACGGTGGCAAGGAGTGGACGGCTCCGGCCACCGGCGGCCCCTACTCGTTCGGTCTCTTCCGCGAGGTCGCAGGCGACCTCGGCGGGCCCGACAGCGAGATGGGCGGTGACATCAACCGCGACGGCGACCGGCTCGACTCGTGGGGTGTCCTCCAGGACATCACGACGAAGGAAGTCTTCGTCGACACCGATGGTGACGGGAACTTCACCAACAACCCGCGGATGATCGACTACAAGGTCAAGAAGGACTCCGGGTTCTTCGGCACCGACAACCCCGCGACCGCGGTGATGGACCGCGTCGCGTTCGTCGTGCAGACCGACAAGTCGATCTACGACAACGGCGGTACGCCGTACGTCAGCATCGGCATCGCCGCCGGCGAGCACGGCACGCACGTCGCCGGCATCACCTCGGCGCACAAGCTGTTCGGCGGCCTGATGGACGGTGCGGCCCCCGGCGCGAAGCTGATGGCGGTCAAGGCCTGCCTCTCCACGCCTTCCTGCACCAGCTCCGGCCTCATCGACGGTGTCCTCTACGCCGCGCGCAACGGCGCCGACGTCGTGAACATCTCCATCGGTGGTCTCCCGGCGCTCAACGACGGCAACAACGCCCGCGCCGAGCTCTACAACCGCACGATCAACGAGTACAACGTCCAGCTGTTCATCTCGGCGGGCAACTCGGGTGCGGGTGCCAACACGGTCGGCGACCCGTCGGTCGCCACGGACGCCGTCAGCGTCGGCTCGTACATCACCAGCCAGACCTGGCTCTCCAACTACGGCTCGAAGACCGCGCAGAAGCAGAGCCTGCACGGCTTCTCGTCGCGCGGCCCGCGTGAGGACGGCGGCTTCAAGCCGAACATCGTCGCGCCGGGTTCGGCCATCTCCACCACGCCGCGCTGGTTGGAGGCCACCGTGGTGGCGGGCACCTACAGCCTCCCGCCCGGCTACTCGATGCTGAACGGCACCTCGATGGCCGCCCCGCAGGCGACCGGTGCCGCCGCGCTGCTCGTGAGCGCGTTCAAGGCCACGCACAACGGCACCAAGCCGACCAGCGCCGAGCTGCGGTACGCGATCCAGCGCAGCGCCAAGTGGGTCGACACCCTGCAGGCTTACGAGCAGGGCGCGGGTCTCTTCAACACCAACGCCGCGTGGTCGTTGCTGGACAAGCACTCCCAGCCCAACCAGATCACGACCTCGGTCCAGGTCAACACCGTCCTCAGCGGACTGCTGGCCAAGCCGAACACCGGTGTCGGCATCCACGACCGTGAAGGCGTTGCCGCGGGCCAGGAGTACACCCGCACCTACACGCTGACCCGCACCACGGGCGACGACCACGACACGCACAACGTGACGTGGAAGGGCAACGACGGCACGTTCAAGTCGGACCGCACGGTCAACCTGCCGCTGAACACCCCGGTGGAGTTCACGGTCCGGGTCAAGGCCAAGGCCTCCGGCGTGCACAGCGCCATCCTGCAGATCGACAACCCGGAGACGCCCGGCATCGACTCGCAGACCCTGAACACCGTGTTCGCGGCGGACAACTTCAACGCCGCCAACAAGTTCTCGGTCACGAAGGCCGGCACGATCGCCCGCAACCAGACGACCAGCTTCTTCGTGAACGTGCCCAAGGGCACGACCGCGCTGAAGGTCGACCTGACCGGTGGCGGCGAGGCGGGTAAGGGCCAGGTCCGCTTCCTGCGCTTCACCCCGCAGGGTGTCGGTGTCGAGTCCAACGCGTCGACCAGCTGCTACAACCCGGACGCCGGTGCCGGTTGTGCCGGTGGCACGCCGACCAGCCGCACCATCACCAGCCCGATGGCCGGTGTGTGGGAGATCGTGGTCGAGGCGCGCCGCACCTCCGACGCCGACGAGGCGCCGTACTCGGTGACCGCGTCCGTGCTCGGCACGACGATCAGCCCGAACCCGGACGTCATCGCGTCCGCGACCCTGGGCGTCCCGCTGAACCGCAACTACACCGTCACGAACACGCAGGCCTCGTTCAACGGCCGGCTCGTGGCCGGTGCGGTCGGCAGCGCGGTGACGAGCCGCAACACGATCGCGGACGGGGACGTCAAGGAGTTCGACGTCCAGGTTCAGCCCGGTGCGTCGCGGCTGACCGCCACCATCGGCAACCCGTCGGACGGTGGCGCGGACCTCGACCTGTTCGTGCTGAACTGCACGTCCGGCACCTGTGTGACGGTCGGGCAGTCGGCGGACGGTGACTCCGAGGAGTCGGTGACCGTCAACAACCCGGCCGCCGGTCTGTGGCGAGTTCGGGTGGACGGCTACGCGGTGCCCACGGGCACCACGCAGTACGACTACTTCGACGCCTACGTCTCGGCCGGTCTCGGCACGCTGACCGTGACCGACGCCAACGCCGACCGGGCCGCCGGTTCGTCGTGGAACGTCGCGGGCGTCATCACGCCGCAGGGTCAGCCGGGTGCCGGCCGCGTGCTGCGCGGTGAGCTCGAAGTCCGCACGTCGGGCGAGAACGTCGTCGGCCGCGGTTCGGTGGTCATCCAGTCCGTCAGCTAGTCGCTTGAACGCGGAAAGCCCCAGGATTCACGAGATCCTGGGGCTTTCCGCGGTTTTGCGCTTCTTCCACGTCGTCGACCGGCATCTCGGCGCGCAGGAAGCCGATTCTGGGAATCCGCGACACGACGGCCTCATCGCGTCCCGGCTGCACGGTGATCGTCAGTGGCGCGATGAGGAAGCCGTCACGAATCGCCTGCTCGTTGCTGAGCTTTCCGAGAGCCAGCGCGCGAGCCGTGACGGCCTGTCGTCTTCTCATGCGCCTAGGACGGAACGGCCTCGGCGAGAGGTTGCATCTTCGTTTCCGGGACCGTCAGCATCATCATGATCACGCCGCCCACCACCACGACGCCGAGCACCGCGAACGTCAGCGGCAGCCCCAGCCGCGGCCAGAGGAACGCCCCGAGCAGCACCGGGACGAACCCGGCGCCGATCCGGCTGATCGTCGAGGCCCACCCGAACCCGCTGGCCCGCAGGTGCGTCGGGTACAGCTCCGGCGCGAACGCGTACAGCGCGGGAATCGCGATCTGGATCAGCATCCCGTAGAGCGTGATCCAGACTTTCGCGGCCGTGTCGACATTGATCTGCACCGCGAACATGACCAGCGCCACCGACGCGAGTGGCGCCGTGACCGCGATGACCCACTTGCGCCCGAACACGTCCACGAGCCACGCGCTGATCAGGGCGGCCACGACACCCACCGCCACGGTGCCCGTCGTGACCATGAACGCCGCGTACGTCCCGTACCCCTGCGCCTTGAGGATGCTCGGCAGCCACGTGATGGCGCCGTAGTACAGCAGGAACACGGCGAGGAACATCAGCCACATCGCGCCGGTGCGCTTCGGGTCGAACCGCCAGATGTCCTTGAGCTGCGCGAACATGGCCCCGGGGGAGAGGCGCTGGGCCTGCTGGGGTTCCGGGAGCTGCCACTCCTCCCGCGGCGCCCCGGTCTTCGCGACCAGGTCGTCGATGACCCTCTTGGCTTCCTGGGTGCGCCCTTTCGCGACCAGGAACATCGGCGACTCGGGCACGCCCCGGCGGATCCAGAAGAGCAGCAGCGCGGGCAGCACCATCGTGAGCATCAGCATCCGCCAGCTGCCCAGGTCCGCGAAGAAGGCCGCGGTGAGGCCGCACAACGTGGCGCCCAGCGGCCAGAACCCGTCCATCGCGGCCAGCACCCTGCCGCGCACCTTCGCCGGCGTGAACTCGCCGACCAGCGCGAAGTCCACCGGGATGCACCCGCCGAGCCCGACCCCGGCGAGGAACCGGAACACGCAGAACGTCACGAAGTCCTGGCTGGCCGCCCCGGCGACGGTGAACACCGAGAACATCAGGATCGTGAGGGTGAACGCCTTCTTGCGCCCGATGGTGTCCGCGACCGCACCCCACGCGAACGCGCCGACGGCCATCCCGATGAGGTTGGCCGTGCCGACCCACCCGCGTGCACCGAGGCTCAGCCCCCACTCGGCGCTGACCAGCGGGATCAGGAACGCGTTGAGCGTGACGTCCCACGCGTCGAACAGGAACCCGAGCCCGCCGATGACGAAGATCGTGCCCTGCGCGCGCCACCGCCACGGCAGGGTCTGGACGACCTGGTCCCCGGTTCTCATCCGCTCAGTGTGGTGGATGCCCGCCGGATCGTCGCGGCCAAGAGCGTGTTGATCGAGGCGTGATCACCGGAATCCCGGAGCGTTCTACTTGGGTCCCGCAAACGCTTGCTCCCGCTGCGCCCCGTCCACGCTCTCGCCGAACACCCGCGCGTCCGTGTGCTGGTCGCCCGCCGGCTGCTGGCGTTTGGTTCCGGTCACCGCTCGCGTCCTGACCTGCGGCAACGCACCGTTGTGGTGTCGCTGCAACCAGTCCACCAGGTGCTCGCGGGTGAGACACCTGAGATCCCACAACTTGCCCGCGTCCGTCGCGCTGACCAGCGCCCTGACGCGCACGAACCCCTGCGTCGCGGCCGTCACCTGCAGCACGGACACCCGCCCGTCCCACAGGTCGCTGCCCTCCAGCATCGACCGCATCTCCTGCCGCATCGCCTCCACCGGCACGGTCCAGTCGAGGTCCAGCTCCACCGTGCCCAGCAACGCCGACTGCGTGCGCGTCCAGTTCTCGAACGGCGTCTTCAGGAAGTACGACGTCGGCAGCACCAGCCGCCGGTCGTCCCACAAGTGCAACACCACGTACGTCAGCGTGATGTCCTCGACCCGCCCCCACTCGCCTTCCACCACCACGACGTCATCCAGCCTGACGGCGTCGCTGAACGCGATCTGCATCCCCGAGATCACGTTGCCCAGCAACGACTGCGCCGCCAACGCCGCCACCGCACCGATGACCGCCGCAGACGCCAGCACCGTCGACCCGACCGCTCGTGCGCCGGGGAACGTCATCAGAATCGCGCCGATCGCCAACACCCCGATGACCACCAACGCCAGCCGCCTGATGAGCGTGACCTGCGTGTGCACGCGCCGTGCGTGCCGGTTGTCCGTGACGTCAGTCCTCACGCGTGACAGCGATATGTCCACAAGGGTGCTGATGAACGCCGACAGCAGCCACGCGCCGGCCATGATCAGCGCGATGCCCAGCACGTGCAGGGTGATCGGCAGGTTGACCGGATAGACGCTGAGGCTTATCTGAGCCGCCAGCAGCGCACCGAACACCTGGCCGGGCCGGTACATCTTGCCGCTGTGGGTGAAGCGCTTGACCAGTCGGTGGATCACCTCCACCGCCAGCAACGCGAAGACCACCGAGCAGCCGAGAACCACGAACAGCACGTTTCCTCCTCCCTGTCAGGGCGGGGTACCCGCCGTTCGGGGTAAGGAACACGTGCTTGTGACTCGACGCTCAGTGCAGCAACCGTCGCACTGAGCGGGGATTCGAGTCGGCTGTGTCGTCAGTTCGGCAGGGCGGGCTCGAACAGCCACCGGTTGAGCAGGTCGTCGTGGCCGGCGAGGGCGAGGAAGTCCTCAGTGGTCACCACGCCGTGCCGGTTGCGCGCACACCACTCCCGCAGCAGCGCGAAGAACGAGTCGTCACCCATCGCGCGGCGCAGCGTGTGCAGCGTCAACGCCCCGCGCTTGTAGACCCTGTCGTCGAACCAGTCAGCCCGATCAGGCCGTCCGATCACCAGGTCCTGGGGCAAACGCCGCAACAGATCCCGAGCCCCGGCCGCACACGCGTCAGCCGAGCGGCCACCGGAAGCCTCGGACCACAACCACTCCGAGTAGCACGCGAAGCCCTCGTTGAGCCAGATGTGCTCCCACGAGGCGATGCCGACCGAGTTGCCGAACCACTGGTGCGCCAGCTCGTGCGCGACCAGGCGTTCGGAGCCGCGCCGGCCGTCCACGTGGTTGGCTCCGAACGTCGACAAGCCCTGCGCCTCAACGGGAACGTCCAGCTCGTCGTCGGTCACGACAACTGAATACTGAGCGAACGGGTACGGTCCGAACAGGGACGAGAACAGCTCGAGCATCTGGTTCTGCCGGGCGAAGTCGTGCGCTACCAGGCGACGCAGCCGGGCGGGTGCCCACACTCCTGGCAGCGCTTCGACGTACTGGCCGATCTGGACGGTCGCGAGGTACGTGGCCATCGGGGCGGCCATCGAGTACGTCCAGCGCGTGGTGCTGCCGGACACCTTGCCGTCGACCAGAACCCCGTTGCACACCACCGTGTACGGCGAGGGCGCGGTGATCTCCAGGTGGTACGACGCCTTTGAGGAAGGCACGTCCAGGCA
Organism: Lentzea sp. NPDC006480; assembly: GCF_040611995.1. NCBI lineage: Bacteria > Bacillati > Actinomycetota > Actinomycetes > Pseudonocardiales > Pseudonocardiaceae > Lentzea > Lentzea sp. NPDC006480. The sequence continues at coordinate 15,428 of NZ_JBEXPJ010000010.1, read as the reverse complement.
GGGGAACCACGACGGCGCGCCGATGGGTTGTGAGGCCACCAGAGAGCCGTCGGTGAGCTGGTCCCAGCCCAGGTCGCCCCACTCCGGCGTGTGCACCGGCACCGGCATGCCCGAGTAGCGGACCTCGACCGAGAACGAGCCGCGCACAGCCGCGCGGATGTTCAGCACACCGCCCGCATGTGTATAACGCGCGGGCTTGCCGTTCACCAGGACTTTGGAGACCCGCAACTGGCCGAACGACAACGAGAACGAGGAGAGCGAGGTGCAGGAAGCCTGCAGCACCGCACGCCCGGAAAGGCGTGCGGAGTGCGGCTTGTAGTCAAGCTCTAGTGCGTAATGGTGTACGGAGAAGCTCATGTCCACGCGGAGATCGGGTTGCCCAGCCAACGGGTTCCCGACGGTACATCCTCTCCGCGCATGACCAGCGAGGCGGGTCCGATGGTGGTGTCGGAGCCGACCGTCGCACCGGGCAGGACGATGCCGTGCGGGCCCAAAGTAGCGCCGCGACCGAGCGTTACCCGGTCCATCCGCAGGATTCGGTCGTGGAACAGGTGCGTTTGGACGACGCAGCCGCGGTTGACCGAGGCACCGGCGCCCAGGGTCACCAGGTCGGCCTCGGGCAGCCAGTACGACTCGCACCACACGCCACGGCCGACGGACGCGCCCAGCGCGCGCAGCCACAGGTTCATCAACGGCGTGCCACCGGAGAAGCCGACGAGCCACGGCACCGCGAGCACCTCGACGAACGTGTCCGCCAGCTCGTTGCGCCACACGAACGCCGACCACAGCGGGTACTCACGCACGCGGAAACGGCCCACGAGCGCCCACTTGGCGACCACAGCCACCAGGCAGGCGGCGACACCGGCGCCCAGCAGCACGACGCCGGACCACCAGAGTCCGAACTCCTTCAACGCGAACAGCACCAGCACGACCAGCGCGACGTTCAGCATCACCGGGACGAACCGGCAGAGCTCGACCAGAGCCCGCGCCCACATCAGGTGCTTCGGCGGGTTGAACGTGCGCGACTGGTCGGAAACCTCAGCGGCACGCGGCAGCTTCATCGGCGGCATGCCCAGGTAGGAAGAACCCGCCTTGGCCCGCTTCGGAGCCGCCGACAGCACGCCGACGAGCCCGCCCTTGGGCACGTTGCGGCCCGGCGCGGTCATGCCGGAGTTGCCGAGGAACGCGCGCTTGCCGACCCGCGCCTCGGCGATGCGCAGGTAGCCGCCGCCGAGCTCGTAGGTCGCGACCATCGTGTCGTCGGCCAGGAAAGCGCCGTCGCCCACGCGGGTCATCTTCGGCAGCGCGACCACCGTGGACGCCTCGACGTGGCGGCCGACCTTCATGCCCAGCAGCCGCAACCACACCGGCGTGAACAGCGAGGCGTAGAGCGGGAACAGGGCCGTGCGCGCGTTGTTCATCAGGCGCTCGGTCGTCCACGCCTGCCACGCGGCGCGGCTGTGCACGGGGTAGTAGCCCTCGCGCATGCCGATGCCCAGCAGGCGCACGGAAACGAGCACCAGCAGCGCGTACGAGCCGAACCAGATCGCGGAAGCGACGGGCACGTCCCACAACGCCGAAGTGAGCGAAACGGGCTGGCGCAGCACGTACAGCACGGCAGGAGCCGCCGCCAGCAACGGCAACGCACCCAGCAGGCCCGAGGACACGCCGTACATCAGGTTCCAGAAGTACGAGCGCGACGGACGACGAGACGGGAACGAGCGCGCCGACTTGCCCTCGCGGACCGCGGGCACACCGGCCCACCGCTGACCCATTGGCACCGAACCGATGACGCCCGAACCAGGAGCCACCTCGGCCCGCTTGCCGATGCGGGCACCGGGGAACAGCGTGCTGCGAGCACCCACCGTCGCCCCCGCCCCGATCCGGATGCGGCCCAGCACCAGGCGGTCGCCGTCCAGCCACCAGCCGGACAGGTCCACCTCGGGCTCGACGGCGGCACCGCGGCCCACCTTGAGCATGCCGGTGACCGGCGGCAGCGAGTGCAGGTCGACACCGGAGCCGATCTTCGCGCCCAGCGCCCGCGCGTAGTGCGTGATCCACGAGCCGGAAAGCTCGGTGGCGCGCGACATCTGCGCCAGCATCTCGGCGGTCCACAGTCGCATGTGGACAGATCCGCCGCGCGGGTACTCACCGGGCTTCACGCCGCGCAGCAGAAGTCGTGCGCCACCGGCGGAGACCGCGAGACGGCCGGCGGGGGAGATGAACACCGCCCAGCCCGCGACGACCCACCACCACGAAACGGAAGTCCAGCCCAGCACGTTCGACAGCGCGGTCAGGCCAACGACCCAGCGTGCACCGGAGATGGTGAGCAGCGGGATCATCAGCAGCGTCTGCAGCACACCGGTCCAGCGCGGCGTCGGCGCGACCTCGCGCACCTCGGCCGTCTGACCGTACGACTCCAGGCGCCGCGCGAGCTTGTACAGCGTCGTGTTCTGGTAGACGTCCTGAACAGACGCGCTCGGGTAGCGCGTGCGGATCATCGAGACCAGCTGCGCCGCGGACAGCGAGCTACCGCCGGACGCGAAGAAGTCGGCGCCCTCGGAAGCCGGACCGGAACCCAGCACGGCCGCCCACTGCTCGGCCAGCCAGCCTTCGAGACCCGAGAACACCACACCGGCGGTGTCCATCGACTCCAGCGGCCACGGCAGCGCGGCGCGGTCGACCTTGCCGGACGTGCGCGTCGGCAGCGTGTCGACGACCGCGAGCAACGGCACGAGCGCGGCCGGCAGTTCGGCGCGCAGCGTCTCCACCGCGATGGCCTGGTCGAACTCGCCGTCGACCACCACGTAGCCGACGAGGATCTGGTTGCCACCACGCGTCGTGCGCACGGCGGCAGCGGCACCGGCGACACCGTCGAGAGCCAGCAGGGCCGCGTCGACCTCGCCCAGTTCGATGCGCCGGCCGCCGAGCTTGATCTGCTCGTCCGCGCGGCCCAGGAACACCAGGCCCTCCGGCTCGGCGCGGACCATGTCACCGCTGCGGTACGCGCGGTCCCAGCCCATCGACGGCAGCGGCGCGTACTTCTCGGCGTCCTTCGCCAGGTCCAGGTAGCGCGCCAGGCCGACGCCACCGATCACCAGCTCGCCGGACTCGCCCATCGGCACGACCTCGCCCGCCGCGTCCACGACGGCGAGCTCCCAGCCGTCCAACGGCAGACCGATGCGCACCGGACCCGTGCCGGTCAGCTGCGCGGCAGTGGCGACCACGGTCGCTTCGGTTGGGCCGTAAGTGTTCCAGACCTCGCGGCCGTCCACGGCGAGCCGCTCAGCGAGCTCCGGCGGGCAGGCCTCGCCACCGAAGATCAGCAGCCTGATGTCGTCCAGCGCCTCGACCGGCCACAGCGCGGCCAGCGTCGGCACCGTGGAGACGACGGTGATCTCCTGCTCGACCAGCCACGGGCCGAGGTCCATTCCCGTGCGCACCAGCGAACGCGGCGCGGGCACGAGGCAGGCGCCGTAACGCCACGCGAGCCACATCTCCTCGCAGGAGGCGTCGAACGCCACCGAAAGTCCCGCGAGCACGCGGTCCTCCGGGCCGATCGGCTCGTCCTGCAGGAACAGCCGCGCTTCCGCGTCCACGAAAGCGGCGGCGTTGCGGTGGGTCACGGCGACGCCCTTGGGCTTGCCGGTGGAGCCGGACGTGAAGATGATCCACGCGTCGTTGTCGAGACCAGGCTCGCCCGGTACGCCGAGCGGAGTGCCGTGCAGCACAAGGGATCGGCCTTCGCCGAGCACGGCACTCACTTGCGCCTCACCGAAAACGAGCTCGGCGCGCTCGTCCGGGTCCTCGAAGTCGACGGGCACGTAAGCCGCGCCCGCCGCGAGGGTGGCCAGGATCGAGACGTACAGGTCCACGGTTCCGGACGGCACGCGAATGCCGACGCGGTCGCCGACCCCGACGCCCTCGGCGGCGAGCTTTTCGGAGAGTTCCAGTACCTCAGTGATCAGCGCGCGGTACGTGAGCGCGGTCGTGCCGTCGTCGACGGCCAGCGCGTTCGGGTGCTCGGTGGCACTCGCGCGCACGATGTCCAGGAGTGTGCGCGGTGTGGGCGCATCCCCTGCCGTGAACATCGATGGAAGAACAACGGGTTCGGCCGCAATGGTCACGACAGCGTCACTTCTCACCCTCTCGGCAACTTGTGGACCCGCCACTTTACCGTGAGTTAACCCACTACCTGTCGCCCCAGTAACCCGACTCACAGGTGGCTTCAGTCACCGGAACACTTTCGAGTGACTTCTTTGCGTTGTGCCGCGCCAGGTTGAAGTCGCGCCAGTCCTGTTCCACGTTGCGGTCCCGCGCCCACTTCAGCGCGCAGAACCGTTGCGGCTCAGGCAACCTGACGAGTGCGGGAACCGCATCCTCCGACAGCGTCGCCAAGTAGCCGGTGTCGATCTTCTGCGTGGCCTCGTACCGCGACACGTTGTAGTCGGCGACCACTCGTTCGGGGTTCATCACCATCACCGCAAGGAGAAACGCCGTCCCGGTCCCGATGATCGCCTTGGGCAACCAGTTGGCGCGCAACGAGATCCCGCCCGCGATCACCATCAGGTACACGACCGCGAGCCAAAGCTCGCACGACGCAACGAGAAGCCGCAGCACGGTCCACCCGTACGCCTGCTGGTAGAACCACATGCGGCTCAACGCGCTGGACACGATCACCAGCGTCAGCACGGCGAGCGACCCGAGCAACACCCGCAGCCACAACTGCTCCTGCTTCGACTTCTTCGCGGCGAAGTGGCCCACCCCGGCGATGACCCCGAGCGTCAGGATCGCGACCCACAGCAGCTGCCAGAACCCGGACCGCGCGTACTCGGCGAACGTCACGCCCGCCGTCTCCATCACGTACTTCTCGCCACCGAACAGAACCGCGAGCTGCGTCCCGACAAACCCGGCGAACAGCAGCACAAGCACACCAACCGGCAGCGCGTAGTCCTTGACCCGCAACGTACCCGGCTTGGCCTCCGCGTCCTCCTTGATGCGCGGCGGCGCTGCCACGAGGTAGCACGCCCCCAAGGCCCCGAGCGCCGCCACGACCCCGAAGAAGCCCATCCGCACGTACACGCCGATGTCGAGGTCCGGCACCAGCCCTTCGAGGAACTTCCCGAACGCCTGGTCCGCCCCTGCCAGCAACGACCCGAAGATCAGCAGCAACACCAGGGCCACCCCGACCGAGATGAACGGCCTGATGCCGATCGGCCCGCGCCTGCTGAGCCCCTTCGCGACCCACGGAATCGACCGCAGCCCACCGAGCGCGACCCCGAGCGCGCCGAAGATCAGCCCGCGCACGGTCTTCCCGCCCGCCATGGCGATCGAGCCGCACAGGAACGACGCCATGAGGCACAGCGGGAAGATCCACTCGGCGGCGCGGAGGAAGCCCATCGCCAGGAACGCGAGCGCACCGGCCAGCCAGAGCGCGCGCTCGATGCTCGGCCTGCCCGCGTAGTAGAGGACCGCGCCGACGCCGAACAGCCCGGCCAGGAACCAGCCGATGCCGTTGTTGGCCGGTGCGAGGAACGCTCCCGCGAGGCCTGCGACCAGGCCGACCGCCATGACCTTCGCGGGTGCGGGGTCGACAGGTGGGGTCCACCAGGGCATGAAGGCGACGCCAGGTGCCGCTGGCACGACCGCAGGGCCCGCGGTGGGGTAGCGAGCGGGCCCCTGCCACGGCGACGGCGGGGGCAGGGTGGCCGTCGCGACCTGAGCAGCACTCCCACGCGCCGGCTGATCTTGTCGGACCCCCTGAGTACGTTGAGATGTAGGGGTTCCCAGCTCGGGGGTACCCCCGCGTGAGCCTGCCTCGGCGCCCTCAGCGGCCTCGTCTTCGCCCTGGTCAGCGCCCTTCGAGCCTGCGAAGCCCTCCGAGCCCTCCGAACCCTCCGCGGCCTTGGCCTCTTCAGCGCCGTCAGCCAGCGCGTCGGCTTCCAGGTCGTCCGCGTCCTCGAAATCGGGGTCCGGCGAGCCCCCAGCGCCCGCCGGTTCACCCGCAACCGGCCGATACCCGACCTTCCGGAAGTTCCGATACCGCCGCCGCGAAGCAGCCGCCTCGTCCGGGGCCGGCCCAGCAGACGACCCAGCGGACGACCCAGCAGACGACTCAGTGGAGTCAGGCGTGTCAGTCATGTCTCTCTCCCAAGCCCAAAAGGGCGCGCTTCACCGTCACACCGCCCAGCGGTGCGAGCAAGAACCAGAAAGTCAGCGAGGCAGGGTCACCCGGATGCACGACCCGGGATCCACCACGGCGATCGTCCCGCCGTGCAGGTCCACCACCCACCGGGCGATGGCGAGACCGAGCCCGGTCCCACCACCGCCCGCCCTCTCCCCTCGGGTGAACCTCTCGAAGATCCGCGACCGGTCCGCCGCGGCGATCCCCGGCCCTTCGTCCCGAACCTCCAGCACCACACCAGAACCGGCGAGATACCCGGACACGGACACCAACCCCCCGGTGGGTCCGTGCCGGGCGGCGTTGTCCACCAGGTTCACCAGCACCTGGTGCAGCCGTTCCCCGTCGGCCAGCACCGACAGGTCCCCGGGAACATCGATCGAGAACGACGCGGCAGGCGCGGCCACCGCGGCCTCGGCCACCACATCAGCGACCAGCGACGACACCGACAACGTCTCGCGGTTCAACGAAAGAACCCCGGCGTCGATCTTCGACAGGTCCAGCAGCTCGGTCACCAACCGCCCGAGCCGTTCGGTCTGAGCCAGTGCCGTCTTCATGGTCGTCGCGTCAGCGACAGCCACCCCGTCCACCACGTTCTCCAGCACGGCCTGCAGAGCCGAAATCGGAGTCCGCAGCTCGTGCGACACGTTCGCGATCAACTCCCGCCGCTGCTGATCCGCGGCCGCGAGATCCGCGGCCATCACCGTGAACGCCTCGGCCAGCTGCCCGACCTCGTCCGAAGACGACGCCCGCACCGACCGCGAGTAGTCCCCGGAAGCCATCGAACGAGCCGCCGACGTCATCTCCCGCAACGGCGAAGTCATGCCGTGCGCGAGCAACTGCGAGGTCAACAACCCCAACACCAGCGCGATCAGGGTCGTCCGCGGCGGCAACCACCCCGTCACGTACCGGAAGTAGGCGAACGACACGCACCCCGACACCACGATGACGATCCCGAGCTTGAGCTTGATCGACCGCACCGAGTCCAACGGCCGCGGCAGCTTGTCCAGCAAGCTCAGAACCCGGTTCATCGGGGCACCTCCAGCGCGTACCCCACCCCGTGCACGGTCCGGATCAGGTCGGACCCGAGCTTGCGCCGCAGCGCCTTCACGTGGCTGTCGACCGTCCGCGACGAAGCCCCCTCGTGCCACCCGCACGCCTCCGCCAGCAGCCGCTCCCGAGCCTGCACGGCGGAAGGACGCTCAGCCAGGAACACCAGCAGGTCGTACTCGGTGGGCGTCAGATGAGCCTCGACGCCCGACCGCGACACCCGCCGCGCCGCCAGGTCGATCACCAGATCCCCGAGTTCCAGCGACGTAGAAGCCACCGCCCGCGAGACTCGACGCAGCAGCACGTGCACCCGTGCCGCCAGCTCCCGCATCGAGAACGGCTTCGTCAGGTAGTCGTCCGCCCCCACGGCGAGCCCGACCAGCAGATCTGTCTCGTCTCCCCGCGCGGTCAGCATCAGCACCGGCACCGACCGCAAAGCCTGGATCCGCCGGCACACCTCGAGCCCGTCGAACCCCGGCAGCATCACGTCCAGAACCACCAGGTCAGGCACGAAGGAAGCCGCGAGCGAAACCCCGGACGGCCCGTCGTGAGCCACCGACACCACGAACCCCTCGGCCCGCAGCCGCGCGGCCACGGACTCGGCGATCGTGATGTCGTCCTCCACGACGAGCACCCGGCGCTGACCTGTCATGACGGCGACTTTATGGGCAGGAAGTGGAGGACGCCGGGACAAGTTGTGAAGATCGTGTGCAGAGATCCATCAGTTACCGCTCAGTTACCGAAACCGGGAACGCGCGCACTGTTAACAAAGCGAACCATTTAATTAGGCTCCGAACATGGACGGGCTCACCTCGCAGCTCCTCGACGCCGACCCGCTGCTGCTCGGCGACGGCCACTCCCTCAGGGCGAGCCTGGGCAGGCTCGGCGGCCGTACGGTCGGCGTGGTGGAGGAGTCCGGCCCGCTCGACGCCACCGCCGCGGAGCAGGGCGCGCGGTTCGTGCGCATGTGCGACGCGTTCGGCATCCCGCTCATCGCCATCGCCGGCGCACCGCAACCCGGCGGGGAAGTGCACGGCGGCGCGCTGCTGCACGCGTTCGCGGAAAGCATCGTCCCCAGGATCACCCTGGTCGCGGGCCCAGAGCACGTCACGATGATCGCCGAGACGACCTGCGCTTCCTTCCACGACCCGCGCGACGCCCGCCGCGCCCTGGTGGAGGCGTTCTGTAAGTTCGGTCCATGAACGTCCTCGAAGCGGTCCTGGAGAGGATCACGTACGCCAACGAGGACAACGGCTACACCGTCGCGAAGGTCGACACCGGCCGGGGCGACCTGGTCACGGTCGTCGGCGCGCTGCTCGGCGCCCAGCCCGGCGAGTCGATCAGGATGCGCGGCCACTGGGGCTCACACCCGCAGTACGGCAAGCAGTTCCACGTCGACGACTACACGACGATCCTGCCCGCGACGATCCAGGGCATCCGCCGCTACCTCGGTTCCGGCCTGATCAAGGGCATCGGCCCGGTGCTCGCGGACAAGATCGTCACGCACTTCGGCGTCAACGCCCTCGACGTGATCGAGCACGAGCCGGAGCGCCTCATCGAGGTCCCGAAGCTCGGCCCGAAGCGCACCAAGGCCATCGCGGCGGCCTGGGAAGAGCAGAAGGCCATCAAGGAAGTCATGATCTTCCTGCAGGGCGTCGGCGTGTCCACGTCGTTGGCCGTCCGGATCTACAAGCAGTACGCGGACAAGGCCATCGAGGTCGTCAAGGAAGAGCCCTACCGGCTGGCGAACGACGTGTGGGGCATCGGCTTCCGGACCGCCGACGTCATCGCGAAAGCCGTCGGCATTCCGCACGACAGCCCGCAACGCGTCAAGGCGGGCCTGCAGTTCACGCTGTCCGAGGCCACCACCAACGGCAACTGCTACCTGCCGGAGCAGTCCCTCATCGCGGACGCCATCAAGATCCTCCAGGTCGACGCGGGCCTGGTCATCGACTGCCTGGCCGAGCTCGTCGAGGAAGAGGGCGTGGTCCGCGAGGAGTTCCCGGACGACGAGGTCGCCGTCTACCTGATCCCGTTCCACCGCGCGGAGATCTCGATGGCAGCGCAGCTCAAACGCCTGCTGCACGCCGACGACGACCGCCTGCCCGGCTTCGCGGACGTCAACTGGGACAAGGCTTTCGCCTGGCTCGGCACCGACCTCGAAGAACACCAGGCGGCGGCGGTCAAACTCGCGCTCACCGAGAAGGTCGCGGTGCTCACCGGCGGACCGGGCTGCGGCAAGAGCTTCACCGTCCGCTCGATCGTCCGCCTGGCCCAGGCCAAGAAAGCCAAGATCGTCCTGGCCGCGCCCACCGGACGTGCCGCCAAGCGCCTCACCGAGCTGACCGGCCACGAGGCCCGCACGGTGCACCGCCTGCTGGAACTCAGACCGGGCGGCGACGCGGCCTACGACCGCGACCACCCGCTGGACGCCGACCTGGTGGTGGTCGACGAGGCCTCGATGCTGGACCTGTTGCTGGCCAACAAACTCGTGAAGGCCGTCCCACCCGGCGCCCACCTGCTGCTCGTCGGCGACGTCGACCAGCTGCCGTCCGTCGGCGCGGGCGAGGTGCTCAGAGACGTGCTGGCCCAAGGCAGCCCGATCCCGAACGTCCGGCTGACGCACATCTTCCGCCAGGCCCAGGAGTCCGGCGTCGTCACGAACGCCCACCGCATCAACAGCGGCGACTACCCGCAGGTGCAAGGACTTCCGGACTTCTTCCTCTTCAGCACCGACGAGGCCGAGGAAGCCGCGACGATGACCGTCGACGTCGTCGCGAACCGCATCCCGCGCAAGTTCCGGCTCGACCCGCGCAAGGACATCCAGGTCCTCGCTCCGATGCACCGCGGCCCGGCAGGCGCGGGCGCCCTCAACACCGTGCTGCAGGAGGCTTTGACGCCTTCACGTGACAACCTGCCCGAGAAGCGGTTCGGCGGCAGGGTGTTCAAGGTCGGCGACAAGGTCACCCAGATCCGCAACAACTACGACAAGGGCCGCAACGGCGTCTTCAACGGCACTCTGGGCAACGTCATCGCGCTGGACCCGGTCGAGCAGAAGCTGACCATCCGCACCGACGAGGACGAAGAGGTCGACTACGAGTTCTCCGAACTGGACGAGCTCAGCCACGCGTACGCCATGACGATCCACCGCTCGCAGGGCAGCGAGTACCCGTGCGTGGTCATCCCGATCACGACCAGCGCGTGGATGATGCTGCAACGCAACCTGCTCTACACCGCCGTCACCCGCGCGAAGAAGCTCGTCGTTCTCGTCGGCAGCAAGAAGGCCATCGGCCAGGCCGTCCGCACGGTGGGCGCCGGCCGACGCCACACCGCACTGGCCTACCGCCTCCGCTGTTCCTGACGGTACGCGGGGCCCTCCCGTCCTCCAGGAGAGTACGAAAGCTCCCCGCGTACTGTTAAATCGACGTGAGGTAGTCGGTGATGAGGCGTGCCCACGGCATCGCGGACTCCAGGGCGATGGCGTGGCCGCTGGCGATGTCGGTGTACTTCGAACCCGGGATCAGGTCCGAGACCTCCTTGCCGAGGTTGCGCGACAGCAGTTGGTCGCCGGACGCGCCGATCACCAGCGTCGGCTGCGACACCCGCGGCAGCAGCTCGCTGAGGTCGATCTTGAGAATGAGATCCACGTGCGCGGGCGACCCGGTCGGCACGCTCGCCCCGATCAGCTCGGCGAACCCCTCGGCCTGCGCGGGCGTGAGCCGGGCCAGGTACTCACGGCTGCACATCACCGACAGGATGAACCGCGACAGCACCGCGCGTGACCCGTCCAGCAACGACTTCCACTCGTCGATCTTGGCTTTCGTCGCCGCGTCGATCTTGGTGAACGGCGTGCTCAGCACCAGCCCCCGCACCCGCTCCGGATGCCGCACGGCCGCCGTGACCGCGACCGCGCAGCCCATCGAGTAGCCGCACACGAAGAACGACTCGTGCCCGGCCTGCACCGCGACGTCCACGAGGTCGTCGGCGAGCTTCTCCAGGTCGAGCGGCCCACCGGCCTTCGGTGAGCCGCCGGAGCCCGGCAGATCCGGTGCGATGACGGTGAAGTACTGGGTGAGGGTCCCGATGATCGGGCCGTAGTTGGCCTGGACGCTGCCACCAGCGCCGTGCACGAGGAGCAGGGCAGGGCCGGTGCCCTTGACGACGGTGGACAGGCCGGACATGCGGAACCCCCGATAGGTCAGTCCATGCTGCGGACGATGGTCGGCTCCAACCCCTCGTCGTCGTCCGCGAGAGAACCCCGCCAGGGAAAGTCGTAGGAGATCTCAGCGACACCGTCGTTGTAGAGATGATCCATGGCTGTGAACTCCTGTCGACTTCTCAAGGGGGTTTCCGCGGACCTCGCTTGTCGAGTCGGTTTCGGCCTGCCAGCACAATAACCGCTGCGATGCTGGGACAAATCCTATTGACTTTCGTCACAGCGCACCAAGTGGACCGTTTCCCGATCCCAAGCACCGGACGGTAATCATCCGGTCGGTCGAACGAGCTGGCGTGTCTCACCCGGACAGCCCATCATCGTCGATCATGCGCACCGCTCTGGCCCTGCTCGCCTGTCTCGGCCTTCTGCTCAGCCCAGCACCGGCACCGGCGGAAGGTCCACAAGCGACGTTCGTGCTGCGGGTGCCCGCTCCTCTCGGTGCGGAGGCCCAACGTCTGCTCGGCCGCGGCTACGACGTGCTGGAGCAGCGCGACGGTGCGGACCTGTTCGTCGTCGGCGACGCGCACACCGCCGACGAGCTCCGATCGGATGGTTTCCGGCCCTCTGTCGAGACGGCGATGCCGCCATCTCAATGGGCGCCGCGCTCTCTCGGAGATGCGACTTACTACGGCGGCTACCGAACGGTCACCGCTCATATCGCCCACCTCGACGAGGTCGCACAAGCGCATCCCGATCTCGCGACGGTGGTGGACTACGGCGACTCCTGGCGAAAGACCCAGGGTTCCGGCGGACATGACCTGAAAGCCATCTGCATCACCCGAAAAAACCCTGGTGACTGCGCATTGACGCCTGCTGCGCCGAAACCGCGCCTGTTCGTGATGGGCCAACTCCACGCGCGGGAAATCACCACCGGCGACATGGCGTGGCGCTTCATCGACGACCTGGTCGGCTCCGACCTCACCGCGATGCTCGGCGATCTTGAGGTCTGGGTCGTGCCGATCGCGAACCCGGACGGCGTCGAGATCGTCGAGTCCGGCGGCGACTCGCCCGTCCTGCACCGCAAGAACGCGCACGGCGACTGCTCGTCCGGCCCGCGCGGCGTCGACCTGAACCGCAACGCCGGCTCGCACTGGGGCGAGGTCGGCACGTCGGCGAACAAGTGCAGCGACATCTACCGAGGCCCGCGCGCCGACTCCGAGGTGGAGACGCAGGCGCTGGAGTCGTTGTGGCGCAAGCTCTACCGCGACACCCGCGCGCCGGGCGACACCGCGGCGGCTGCTGCGGACACCACCGGCGCCGTGGTCTCCATGCACAGCTACGGCAACTACGTGCTGTTCCCGTGGGGCTGGAGCACGGAGAAGACCGGCAACGACGCCGCGCTGCGCAAGATGGCCCAGGACATGGCGTCGCTGTCGGGCTTCACCGCAGGGCAGCCGGGTGAGGTGCTCTACAACGCCTCCGGTGCCACGGACGACTGGGTGTACGAGGACCTGGGCGTGCCGAGCTTCGTGTGGGAGATCGGCGCTTCGTCCGGCACCTGTGGAGGCTTCCTGCCGCCGTACTCGTGTCAGAAGGACACGCATTGGCCGAAAGTGCGTTCGATGCTCGTTTCGGCCATGAAAGCGGCGCACAAGCCCTACTGACGGCATCTTGGGTGCCATGGGGATTCGATTACTCGCCACGCTCGCGGCGACGAGCCTGCTCTTCACCGGCACCGCGGTCGCCGACGACCAGCAGATCGACCGCAAGGTCATCCAGCAGAGCCTGGACCAGATCGCCGGCACCGCGGCTCAAGGCGTGCAGCTGCGCGTCACGGAAGGCCGGCACAGCTTCACCGCCCGCGCCGGCACCGCTGAGCTCGGGAGTGAGCGCCCGGTACCGCTCAACGGCCGGTTCCGCGCGGGCAGCATCACCAAGTCCTTCACCTCGACCGTCGTGCTCCAGCTCGCCGGTGAGGGCGAGGTCGGGCTGGACGAGCCGGTCGACCGCTACCTGCCCGGTCTGGTCGACCCGCGCATCACCGTCCGTCAGCTGCTGCAGCACACCAGCGGCCTCTTCAACTACACCAACGCCATCGGCTTCAGCCCGCAGGACTTCGAGCCGATCCGCTTCAAGCACTGGACGCCGGAGGAGATCATCGCGATCTCGACGAGCAGGCCGCTCCAGTTCGAGCCGGGCACCAAGTGGGAGTACAACAACACCGGGTTCGTCATCCTCGGTCAGCTCATCGAGAAGATCACGCATCAGCCCTACGACCGCACGGTCCAGCAACGCGTCCTCAGGCCGTTGCACCTCAGCGACACCACGTTCCCCGGCGACGACCCGGACATCCACGGCCCGCACGCGCACTCGTACGGCCTGGTGAACGGCAAGGCGACCGACACCACCCGCTTCAACCCGTCGGTCTTCTGGGCGGTGGGCGACGTCGTCACGACCACTCGCGACCTCGACACCTTCTACACCGCGCTGATCGGCGGCAAGCTCCTGAAGCCCGCCCAACAGGCCGAGCTGACGAAGACCACGCCGGCCAGCCCGCAGTACGGACTCGGCCTGTTCGTCCAGCAGACGCCCTGCGGCACCACGGTCCTCGGCCACACGGGCAGCGTGCCGGGCTACGGCAGCTACGCCTTCTTCAGCCCGGATCTCCAGCGGCACGCGGAACTGTCCGCCACCGCCGGACTCCGGGCTACTACGGGATCCTCAACGAGGTGTTCTGCTGAGCGGAACGCCTCCGGCCTGGACGAGCTGGTAGACCGCCGCCTGCCCGGCTTCGCGTCACTGGTGCTGAGCACGCCGGATGCTCGAAAACGCCTCGCGTTGAACGCCGTCTTCTGCTGACCGGCCTCAGGGAAACCCCTAGGGCCAAGGTAAGACTCAAGGCTGATGCGGCGGGTCCCGTTCCTCGAAAGGGTGGGAAGCATGGGGATTCGATTGGTAGCCACCGTTACCGCAGCGAGCCTGCTGGCGCTGACCACCGCGGGCACCGCTCTCGCCGACGAGCAGAGCGTTGACCGCAAGGTCGTCCAGCAGGCTCTGGACCAGATCACGCAGGGCGGGGGAGGCCTTGGCGTGCAGGCCAGAGTGACCGACGGACGGCAGCGCTTCACCGCCCGTTCCGGCAAGGCAGACCTGAACGGCAACCAGCCCGTACCTGAGAACGGCCGGTTCCGCGTCGGCAGCATCACCAAGACGTTCGTGTCGACCGTGCTGCTCCAGCTCGTGGGCGAGGGCAAGGTCGACCTGGACGCGCCGGTGGTTCGCTACCTGCCCGGCCTGATCGACAGCCGCATCACCGTCCGCCAGGTCCTGCAGCACACCAGCGGCCTCTACAACTACACCAACGCACTGCCGCTCAACCCGGACGAGTTCGAGAAGATCCGCTACAAGCACTGGGAACCCGCCGAGATGCTCGCCATCTCCACGAGCAAGCCGCTCGACTTCGAGCCCGGCACGAAGTGGAGCTACTCCAACACGAACTACATCGTCGCGGGCCTGCTGGTGGAGAAGCTGACCGGCAAGCCGTACGAGAAGGCGGTCGAGCAGCGGATCCTGAAGCCGTTGCACCTCAAGGACACCGAGGTGCCCGGCGACAACGCGAACATCTACGGCCCGCACGCCCGCGCGTACTGGACCGTGGCGGGCAAGCCGTCCGAGATCACCCGGATGAACCCGTCAGTCGCCTGGTCCGCCGGTGAGATCATCTCGACGACCCGCGACCTCGACACGTTCATCACCGCGCTGGCCGGCGGCAAGCTGCTCAAGCCCGCGCAGCAGCAGGAGATCAGCAAGACCACCGCGGTCAGCCCCGGCTACGGCCTCGGCCTGGAGGTCGAGACCCTGCCCTGTGGCACGAAGGTGTGGGGCCACGGCGGCGGCATCCCGGGTTACTCGTCGCAGCTGCTGTCCACGCCGGACAGCAAGAAGCGCCTGGAGCTCAACGCCACCAGCGCACCGGTCGCCGGCAAGGAGAAGGACGCTCTTGAGGCGATCGAACGGCTCGGGCGCGTGCACACGTTCATC